>CAIWHI010001009.1 GCA_903912435.1 uncultured Bacteroidota bacterium
TTATGTTACCATCTTTAAAAAAGTAGCAATTGGCAGTATCTGTGATTATCGATTCGGCAAGGAGAGGGATGTAGTGGTTTTCAATAGCAGTTACTGTGGCGTGTTTCCCATCTACTGATTCATTGAGTGTGAGTAGCCTGTACAAGTTATTGGTACTTATTAATAAATGTGTGCTATCTAATGGGTAGAATTTATCCCAAATGCAATTTTGGAAAGGGATTGAATCAATTTTTATGTTCTTATCAAAGTCTTTGCATACAAAAAGAAGGTTTTCGTGGGTATATCCTATCATATACTTATTGAAAAATAATAAGGATTTAAATGCGATATTATGGAATTGTTTTTGCACCACAGGGGTGTCGTTTACTAACTTGTAGATGTTGTTTATGGTGGAATACCATATATAGTTGTGTACATCTCTACCTGAAGAGTAAATCCTCAATTTTATCCTTACATCACTAATAGATCTGATTTTATTATTGTAGTCATCACCAGGTTTTAGGTTGTCGGAATTAAGACTAAAAATGTTTACACGGTTCTGTTGGTATATTTTTGGGCCATCGATGTAAATTGCCTTGATATCATTAAAGCTGTTGGAGCTTTTGTACCGTTTAATGGTTAGTTTTTTAGCTAAGATATTCTCGATGGTAGTGAATTCATTGTAGTAAAAATAATAATATTTGTAATTACTATCAATAAAATAGGCAGGTTCTGCTCCCTTTTGGTAAAGCTGGTGGTTAAACCCAAAATAGTTGAATAGAAGTATGCTTTTCCCATTCCTGAAGGTATATACCATATTGTCGTAGGTAATATAAAACAACTGGTTTTTAATGATTGCACTGTATTTGACTTTTTCATTATATTGGTCCTTAAATAATTGAGTGCCTTTGGAATATTTTGTAAAAATACCGTTGCCCAGCGAGCCAAACCAATAATTGCCCTTAATGTCTTTATTGATACATGATATATTGATACCAGGTAATATCCTGTCTGTATCATTTACAAGAACACCATTATTGGTACAGATGTATAAATTAGCATCAGCCGAAAATATCCTATGTAGGTCGTAGGTTGTAATAAAACCTGGCTTTAGCCTGCGGATAATAATATCGTCTTCGTTTTTAATTAACCGGTCATTATAAAAGTAACCGGAATGCTGGGTCCAAACAAAATTTGTAGCCAGTGAATCCTCCACTTTTATGGATTTTATAATTTTATTTTCATTATTTAGATAGTAGGTCTTGTTGCCAAAAGAAATGGCAAACAGTGTATCATGGAGTTTTTTGAGATAAAAGATACTTGCATGCCCATTGGATGAATCAATATGGTAAGTATGGGTAATGTTCTTACTGATATTGATGAATTTCAACTGTTCTGAAAAAAGGAAACTGACGCTGCTGTCTTTTTCCAGTAAAATGTTTTTTATGAAAGATGTTTTGAAATCCATCTTAAGGAATGGAGTATTCTGAGCTGTATGGAATATCCCATCCTGATAATAACATAGATTACCATTGAAAGTAGATAGCCATAACCTGCCAAAATAGTCTTGCTGGAAAAAGAATATTTCATTATCGGGTAAGCCATCGAAGGTGGTGAAAATTTCAAATCGGATACCATTATAACGGGCAATACCCTTGTCGGTTGAAATCCAGATATAGCCCTTTGTGTCTTTATAAATATCGTAAACTGTATTACTAGGTAAGCCATCGGCCATGGTGTAGTGTACCATGGGGTAGTCCTGACAAAAAGAAGGGTGGGGTTGAGAAAAGGCAAAAAGGAAAAGGCAGAAAAAGAAGATGATTCTAGGCATAATAGAAGTCATTGGTTTTCAGAAAATCGACCAAAAGAGGGAATCTCCTGCGGCTGACGGGCAGGTTGAAATCCTTGATGACTACATGGCAAAACTCATCTTTAATTATGTTCTTTACATGCCTGCAATTGATGAGGTAAGATTTGTGGATTCTGTAAAACAAGTCTTTAGGGAAAATTTCTTCATATTCAGCCAGGGAGGTGCTCATGACTATTTCCTTGGCGGTATTGTTTTTTTGAAATAAGATTCTTGAATAACTGCCCTGTGCCTCAATAAAATAAATATCGCTAAATTCTATTACTTCTATATGGTTGCCATCTTTCAGGGTAATCCTTGAGTTTTTGGTGCGGCTATTTATCAGGTTGCCTATATCAGCGTAGGTACTTGTTTTAGATGCTATTAATTTCTTAACTTTTAATCTTTCAGTTAGTTTATCAACTGCGTTTTTTAGTTCTACTATGCTTATTGGCTTCAAAATATAGTCTATAGCATTGAGCTTAAAAGCTTTGATAGCGTAATCGTCGTAGGCGGTTACAAATATTACTTCAAAATTGAATGGTGAAATGCGTGCAAGGAAATTAAATGCATTTTCACTGGGCATATCAATATCCAGAAAAACAGCATCAGGCTGATGCTGGTCAATTAATTTACCGGCTTGTATTGTATTATAGGCTATTCCAACAATTTCTATTTGAGTATCAATATATTCTGTAATGATGTTTTTAAGGTTGTTGCAAGCTTCCTTTTCATCATCAAGTATTATTATTTTTATCTTATAATCTGGCATAATCAAAATCTTTTGTCATTGGCTTTCAGATTGGTGAGTAGGAAAAAATCCAAAAATACCACATAAAGATAGTTAAAAACATAGCTATCTGAAAACAAAAGGACAGGGACCAGAATGCTTTTATTCTCTTTTATTTTGAGAATGAATCTACCGTAAGTTTAAGGCCATCTAAAAACTGAGTAGTAGGTTGATAATCAAGCAAATTGCAGGCTTTTGAAATATCGGCCAATGAGTCGTGTATATCGCCATTACGAGGTTCCTTGTAAATAGGCTTATGTTCTATATTGAGGATTTCGGTGATGGCATTGTATAAGTAATTAACTGAGAAATTTCGACCTACGGCCACATTATAAACATTATTATAGGCTGCTTCATTTTCGCTAAGCATACCTCTAATATTTGCCTGAACCGCATTTTCTACAAAGGTAAAATCGCGTGTTTGCTCACCATCGCCATAAATATATACTGGTGATTGTTGCAAAATGCCTTTTATGAAAAGTGGAATAACTGCTGCATAGGGGCCATTAGGGTCCTGGCGTGGGCCAAAAACATTGAAGTACCTAAGGCCGGCTATTTTCATGCCATACAGATTCGAAAATACCTGGGCATACAATTCATTCGCCATTTTACTTACTGCATAAGGCGATAATAGGTTTCCTGTTTTTCCCTCTACTTTGGGTAATACTGGTTCATCACCATATACAGATGAGGAGGATGCATATACAAATGTTTTCACCCCTGCGTTTTTTGCAGCGGTAATCATATTTACAAACCCATTTACATTTACTTCGTTGGTGCTTATAGGGTCGGATACTGAGCGGGGCACAGAACCCAGTGCTGACTGATGAGATACATAATCAATTCCATCGCATGCTTTAAGGCATACTTCGGGATTACGTATGTCTCCAATCCAAAACTCATAATTAGGATACTTATCGAACAAATGAATATTCTGTTCGGTACCTGAAGATAGGTTATCTAATATACGTACCAACCCTGCACCATGGCTAAGAAGATATTCCACAATGTGAGAGCCAATAAAACCAGCACCGCCGGTTACCAGAAAGTGCTTATTTGAAATGTCCTGATTATGAAAGACAGCCATTTATCTCTTCAGGGTGTTTTATCAATAATAATTAAAAAGTGATATTCAGAGAATAGCAGTTTAATAACTATTGAGGGTTTAATGATGAATTATAGTTGTTTTCATTTCAAACTAAAAAAGACCGTTTATAGGATAGCCGGCCTTTTTTAGAGAAATTATTATTAAGCTGTTTTTTCAGCAGCTGTAGCTTTTTTCTTAGTACGAGCAAGTCTCACTTTACCAAAGCTACCCATAGATATTTTTCCTTTTTTTGTGCGTTTATCACCTCTTCCCATGTTATTGTTATTTTGTTTTAATTGCAAAAATAA
>CAIWHI010001010.1 GCA_903912435.1 uncultured Bacteroidota bacterium
AATATATTAGTTACAAAGAAGACTCTCAGTGACACATAGCTAGAGAAGGAAATAGATGATTTTTTGAAAGAGAAAAACGATGATCAGAGAGCGAAGGCCCTCCAACGCAGTATGGAAAAGATAATGATTGAAAAGTCATTTGGTAGTACCGCAAGACATGGCAGAACCTATGAGGAGTTGAAAGCAGAATACCTGACAAAATTAGGCAGCGGTGGATTGGCCCCTGAGAAATACGTGCCTAAGCCTGAAAATGAACCAGATAGGGAGGTTTTGGTACAAAACCTACAGAGTTTGGTGGAAACATTATGTAGCGAAATTGAAACCTTCTCAGAACAAGAATTGGATACTTTGTGTATTCCACATCCTTTGTTTGGCCTCCTAACCCTAAGAGAAATGCTCTATAATGCCAGTTATCATGTGGAACACCATCAGGTAATAGCAAAACAATACCTAGATAATAAATAGGCGATTTTTATTTATTTACCCCTAAAAGACAATAATCTAGTAAATTGATGGCTAGTTTGTTCCAGTTGATTTCTTTGGGATATTCTGCATTACATAGAAGCACCAATCCGAAGTTGTTTTTTGGTACAATAATTAAGGTAGCCGAATAGCCGGGGTCATTGCCTACATGAAAAACATATGGGCCTAACTTTTTTGATTCCACAATCCACCATCCCAGACCTATGCTGGTATTATATCCGGGTATTGTTTCCTGTTTAGTCCACATATTGGCTAGTGTGGCGGGTTTTAATAAGCCATTTTGTTGCGATGGTTTATTGTAAATAGCAAGATTTTGTATCATCCATAGGCAAAGGTCATAGGCATTGGAATTCAAGTTGCCACACGGTTTGTCTTGGGGAATATCAGGGTAATAATTGGAGACCCTAATATGGCGGGTTAGCCAATTCTTTTTGTGAGGTGATGAACGCCTGTAAGTATTTATTTGTTGATAATAGAAGCTACTACTGTCCATATGTGCAGGTAGTAGTACGTGGTTAGTCACATATTGGCTATAGGTTTGATGGGTTACCATTTCTATCACCAATCCTAAAATATCATAAGCGGTATTGCTATAGGTTTTGGCATTTAATTGCACACCTGGTTTGAAGCTGAGTTTCTTCTTGCTTAGTTTGTGCGCAAATGTTGACAGAGCCAGGCTATCGTTTTCGGGATGAATGAAATGCTTATTGCCGATATTGGGTAGACCCGATGTGTGGGTAAGCATCTGCCTGATAGTAATGTATTTATAGTCTTCCCCCTTCATGCTGAACTCGGGTATATACTTTGTCAGTTTGTCACTTATGTTGATTTTTCCCTGTTCCACTAATTGCATAATGGCTGTAGCAGTAAATAATTTGGAGATAGAGCAGGTGAGAAAGTTGGTGAAGCTATCAATTGGTTCGCCGGTTTCTATATTCTTTGAACCATAGCCCTTAAAGTAATAGATATGCCCATCTCTTACCATCCCCAATGATATACCTGGAATGTCATTATCAGTAAGGGTATTATTTACAATTGAGTCAATGGTTTTAGTAGATGGGCTATTATCTATTTGTGCTATGCTTATAATAGGTAATGTGATTATAGCAAAAAGGAAACCTAAGACAGATAGTAGTTTATTCATAAATAAAGCGTTGCCCTAAAAATAATAGTTTTTTTTAAAATGATAGCCTAATCACTATTTGCCATTTTCCTCAGGGGTATCAGAAAGGAAATTATGTTCTTCTTTTTTGCGAATCCCAAAATTGTAGGTGGCATTGAGTCCAAACCTGCGGGTATCGCCTTTGCGAAGACCTGTGGCGTGTATATTTCCCTGGTCTATGGTAAAGACATTATTATTAGTCTCAAACACATCGTTTACACTAATGGTCATTTTTAATTTCTTATGTAGGAATTGATGGTTGAGGCTTAGGTTCAATGCGCCAAAGGTACTAAGCTCATAAAACTGAATCTGGGTCTTGTATTTTAGAAAACCATTGATAACCAGGGTGGTTAGTTTGCTGAATTTTACTGTTTGGTAAGTGAAGAATGTCCAGCTTTCATGGGTATAATTTAGTGGAGCTCCATTATATTGGCCATTGTATATATTATGGTTGTATTGGGCGCCTACTATAAAGAAATATACCTTACCTGGTGGTATACCTACAAGCCCACGAAGGTAAACTTCCTTATTACTTCCGAGATTATCATAGGTACGGTAGGTTTGGCGGTGGCTGCTATCGGCCTGGTAAATAACCTGTGAAAAGATATCCGTCATGTCATTATACCCAAATGCAAACAAAGGACGCTCATCAACCGATACATTGGCCTCGTAGTTGTTAGTGAATTGTGGTTTTAATAATGGATTTCCTACATCTGATAGGTATTGGTCCACATATTTTGGGAAGGGGTTTAGATAATCGTAAGAGGGACGGGTTATGGTGCGCCTATAGATAAGGTAGCTTCTCAATTCAAAACTAGCAATCTTCATTAGTTTGCGGCTAATGTATACATAGGGGAAAAGGTCGGTGCGGTGGAGCTGGTAACCGGTATCTGAAGGCACGGTTTGATGGCCAGTCATATTGGTATTTTCAATGCGGGTGCCGGCTTTTACCAGTATACTTCCAAAACCTTTAGAAGCCTGTAGGTAACCTGCATAGATTTGCTCATCATAGTAATAGGCATTGGTCCGCTTTTTATCCTCTATGGTTTGGCTTAGGTAGGATAGGGTATAATGGGTATTATTATCATCCCAAACACCTGATAATTTGATGCCTGCCTCCACGCTTAATTTATGCGGCATTTTTTTGGTTACATCACTCCTGAATGACAGATACCGGTTATGTGTGCTTATATCACCATTACCGTTGAGTGCTGCGGCCAGAGGGAGGGTATAATTGGTATTATAGGATTGCGTGGAACTATTAGGCGCAATATTTACAGATAAATCAGTAGTCCATTCCGACCCGAGGGTGTCGGGTTTGTATTTGGTGGACAATCCTTGAGAAATATTGATGTTGTGAATATCATTAGTAAGCCCTGTATTGTAGCTCATGGCTTCGTGCCCTGTGCTAACCTGGTTGATTATAGCCGGGCTATTGCTTATGCTTTGGTTATTATTCAGGTTTAGCCGCCCATCATAGGTAATGTCCCATTTTTTGTTTGGCGAGTAGCCTATACTGTAATTAGTAGAATAGGAATTGCCCGGCTTGGTGGTATATGCATTTTGCGACAGCATAGAGTCAGCTCCGAATTTGCGGTCGGTCTTCAACCGTTCGCCCGAATTATTGTGGCTGGTATTTATGGTAAACGTGGTACTCCAAATGCCGTTATTATTATTTAATGTAAACCCGGCAAACTGGTTGCCATAAGTACCCTGGTTCATTCCTGTATTTACATTGCCAGTAATCCCTATTTTCACCCCCTTCTTAAGCACTACATTCACTATACCCCCACTTGAAGATGCGTCATATTTGGCCGATGGTGTACGAAGTATTTCTATTCGGTCAATGGAGTTTGGTGGAAGGCTTTTAAGCATAGCAGCCACGTCGGAATTACTCATCTTTTGTTCACGGCCATTGATATAGATGGTGGCAGGTGTGGTGCTGGTAATGTAAATATTGCCATCCTGGTCTACAAAAATGCCTGGGACCTTCTCCATAATATCATAAGCGCTGGTGCTGCTATTAGCCAGTTCTTCGGGGTCTACAATGGTCTTGTCATCTTCCTGCCTTAGTAGCGGACGTTTGGCCACCACCTCCACTCCCGAAAGTGATTTGGATTCAGGCTCGGCGTTTATAGTAAAAACAGGGTGCTCGCCCTTCACGAGGATATTCTTTTTGGTGGGTTTGAAATTCATGGCCTGCAACCTCACCACATATTGCTGCCCTTGCACAAGCGTGAATATAGCCTTACCCACACTATCGGTATTTTCCTCCCAATGCGCATTTGCCGAGTCGGTAGCACTGCACACCTGCATTGCTGCATAGGTTATGGGTTGATTATCCTTATCCGTTGCCTTAAAAATCACCCTTACCTGCTGCCCTAAAGCAGGACAACAAACAGATAGTATAACTAATAATAAGCATAGTAATTTTTGCAGCATGATATTACAAAGATAGGGGTTGTTATCTCAGAAGCTAAAATAGCCTTTTGTAATAGCGGGATAATATGAATTCTGCAAGATGAAAGGATTTATCTGCAAAATGGTAGAGGGTAATTACTTATTGATGGTTTGTGTGTAAGAAGAAAAAGCAAGCAGATAATTACATAAGATATTCATTCGCTTTTTTGTTTATGTGCTTCTTAACCTGGGTCCATGTTTTATTATTCAGGCTTATTGGTGCTTCACTTTCATTGGCATCCTCAAAATAAGTAAGTGCCTGTGGAATAGAGATGAGTAATTGTTGGTTTGGGAATTTTTTATTGTAGAATTCAATTAAATCATTGAT
>CAIWHI010001011.1 GCA_903912435.1 uncultured Bacteroidota bacterium
ATTTTAAAAATTGGTTATCAATAATAGTAGGATGGGTAAAAAGTCAGCCAGTTTTTGTCTCAAAATTCTCAATGCTTTGCCCATTTGGTTTTCTACAGTTTTTACTGAGAGGCCCATTTGGTCGGCAATCATTCTGTATTTCAGGTCTTCGAACCTGCTTAGCTGAAAAATGGTTCGGCATTGTTCGGGTAGTTCGTTTAGTGCCTCGTCTATATGCCTTTCTAGTTCTTTTACTACAGCCGGGTCAGTATGGTTTTCATGCTCTTTGCTCGTATACCTTGTATGTGCTTTATGGGTGGCTTTTACCTTATTGTGTTTCAAGTAATTAAGGCAATCATTATAAACAGCTCTATATAAGTATGCTTGCACAGATTGTTGCACCTTTATTTGTTCTTTCTTTTCCCAAAGCTTGTAAAATACATTCTGCACCAACTCCTCTGCTGCCGATTCATCTTTTATAATGGTGCTCGCATAACCATGCAGCCCCTTGAAATGGGCTCTAAATACCTGCTCAAATAGTACGGTACTGTCTGTATGTGTCAAATCAATACCGGCTATGTCAATGCCCATAGATGAAACTGGATGTCGTAGATTAAAGTTAATAGCTTCTGACAATTTGTAGCTTTATTGTTAGACAATCTAAAAGGGAAATACCCCTATTGGGCATGGAAATTTTTTTGGACAGTGTATAATACAGTGGATTTTACAATTAAACGGACCACCTATATGCCTTAACCCCTATTACCTTACAGCAGACTGGCTAAATAGTGGCGCGGCATCAAAGGTGAGATTATTAGGCTTATTATTTGTGATAGGTGTCTTATGTTACTCTTAATATCTCTTTTGTGGATGAAGTTTTAGAGGAAGAGCAGATGATACTTTTATTATTTCCTATCTTCCTTTGCTTTGTTTATGTTAAAGCTTTTTAATTTTCAATGTGTTTGCGGAGTGTAACTATAAGTTCTTTATATTCTTCAATTACTGCTGGATTTGCAATAGTCGATTCATTGTTAGCCGATTTTAGACTTTCGAAACTCGTATATCTGGTGAATTTAACCATTGCCTTGTGATACTTTTTGTGTAAAAAAAATTAAAGACAATTCTTAAATTTTCCATGATTTTTTTGCGAAACCTTATTTCTTTAAAATTCCTTAATAAACACTCTTGTTTCATAATACTTACCCAAGGTATTTCTGCCAAAAATCAGGGGGCTAGTGCTTATATTTTTTTACCTTCGCGACTGAATTTTAAAACCAATTTTATGGGCCAGCGTGTTTATGACAATATTTTACAAACCATAGGTAATACTCCCCTTGTTCGCCTGAATAAGGTAGTGGCTGATTTGCCATGTAAGGTGTATGCCAAAGTGGAAACCTTTAATCCCGGCAACAGCGTAAAGGACCGTATGGCGCTAAAAATGCTGGAAACCGCTGAAAAGGAAGGTAAGATAAAACCCGGTGGCACCATAATAGAAGGTACTAGTGGTAATACAGGTATGGGGCTGGCCCTGGCTGCAATTATAAAAGGCTATAAATGTGTATTTGCCACTACTGATAAACAGAGTAAGGAAAAGGCGGATATTCTAAAAGCACATGGTGCACAGGTGATTGTATGCCCTACCAATGTAGACCCTGAAGACCCAAGGAGCTACTACCAGGTAGCCCGCAGGCTACAGCGTGAAATACCTAATAGCTGGTATGTGAACCAATACGATAACCTGGCCAATCGTCAGGCGCATTATGAACAGACAGGCCCAGAAATATGGGAACAAACTGATGGTAAGGTTACCCACCTTGTGGTGGCTAGTGGCACGGGTGGTACTATTGTAGGTACAGGCAGGTACTTGAAGGAAAAGAACCCTGATATACAGGTTTGGGCTATAGATACCTATGGTAGTTTATTGAAGAAATGGTTTGATACGGGTGAGCTGGATATGAATGAGGTGCACCCTTATGTATCAGAGGGTTTTGGTGAAGACTTCCTTCCACTAAATTATGACCGTGATGCGATTGACCATTTTGAGAAAGTAACCGATAAGGATGGTGCACTTATGGCTCGCCGTATAACCAAGGAAGAAGGTATCTTTATTGGTTATTCAGTAGGCTCGGTGATAGCAGGATTGAGGCAACTCAAAGACAAGCTGAAAAAAGACGACCTGGTAGTGGTTATTTTCCACGACCATGGCTCAAGATATGTAGCAAAAATTTATAACGACGAGTGGATGCTGGACCGTGGCTACCTGGAAGTGGAAACCGTGCGGGACCTGATAGGCGGCCTGGGCCGTCGCAGGCTGGTGACTATAGATGCCAACAGTAAAGTTATAGATGCTATGGGCCTAATGAAGAAATATGATATTGAGCAAATACCTGTGATGTTGGATGGCGAAATGACCGGCAGTGTAACCCAGGGTGGCCTATTCAAAAAACTGATAGAGGAGGCAGATG
>CAIWHI010001012.1 GCA_903912435.1 uncultured Bacteroidota bacterium
CAATTTTGGTTATATTGACTCCCCCACAATTCCAAAGTACGTCTGGTTTTTTTACCTCTCTTGAGCTTACAAAAGAAAAGCTAATCATACATGCTACCCCCAAGTACATGAATCCCAGGGCCTTAGCCACCCGGCGGTTATAGTTTTTGCGCAATTCGTATCCGCCATAATTTTTGTTACGCTTGTCAAAGACAATGTCCAGGTAGTCAGCGGTAATTAATGTTTTAAGTTCCATAACGGTTCGTTTAGTAATAAGAACCATTATTGGGGGGATTCCATAAAATATTTTTGGGAATTTTTTTTGTGAGATTATTGTATATCAAATGATTAAATTTTATAGAGTAAGTGAATTCAGCCATTGCAAAATGAATTGAATGTTATCATCAATATTATGGGTTAGGCTATATATTTTAATGAAATTAAATATATATGGTAATTGAATAAACATACTAAAGAAAATTCTAAACAATCATTTTCATAAAATAACTATTTATAACGTATTTATATAAAATAGTAAAGTGACGTTACTAATGATTATAACTCCTCTGCGTGATTTGAATAGTGAATTTCGAATATGTTCAAAATGAATTTGATAACAATAAAAACAATAATTGGTGATTTTACGGTTCACCAAATTTTTTTCTTGTATGGTAAATGTACGCAACTTCTCTACCAGGCAATTTTGCTTCTTCCTCTAGCAATTTTATGTGAGATAAATTCATCTGTAATAAATTTTTGAATGATGATATAAATTGACCTGATTGTAAGGCAATCAACAATCCAACACCTGCGGTCACCAAAACTTCAATCATAGAACTGTTGTATTTCATTTGGTGTAATTTGAAGTGTTTTAGGTATTCACTATATAAATACTCATATTCATCTTGGATGTCGCTTAAATTTGACGGTGAGGAAGAAACTCTATTTATCCAGTTTATTAAGGCCAAGTACTTATTCTTTATCTCCTCATCTGTTCTGTATTCTAAAATATGTTCCCAAGAGGTATCAAGCGCAGGTTGAGGAATATTATTCAAAAGGAACTGTACCACATTACTTTTCTTTTCCAGCATCTGGAATGATTGGTGTGTTCTTAAAAATGGATAAAGTTCTGCATCTATTTGTTTTTTTAACGTAAGTACATCTAATCTGATTGAAATATCATGGCTCAGAAAAAATCTATCTAATGCTGCGGTTTTCTCTTGTTCAGTCAAATCTATGGAATTATTTGATTGTTTCGGTGGCATTGTTCCTTTGTATATCTCAATTAAATGTCGTCCCTCTTCTGAACTCTCCGCATTTTTAAACTTTTCATTTGAATAGGGATATGTAATGACAACGCCCTTTTCAATTAACTTTTCCCAAACTAATTTTTCTTGTTCCAAAGACCTAAATTCACTTTTTAATTGACTTTGATCTAGAGAAAGAATTTGGTTTAGACGTCCCTTATCAATATAAATATTATCAAAAAATAATGCTAAACGCTTTAGAGAGGGTTCATCGATGAACTTGGTAAACATTACATATGGAAAAACGATGTTTTTAGGCATATTTGTGGTAGTTTATAATTATTAGAGATAAATTTTGAGAGAAATTATTGTTATGCTCTTAATATATTTATGCTTTAATAAAAGTACACAATATAAATTTATCTTTTACTGGGGTCTAAAAAAAGAATTTCAAGCAACTAAAAATGCCACAATCAGGAAGTGTTTATCTATGCTACTGATTTATAATATAATCTATACATTAGTTATGTGATTTTTGTTCAAAGAATTCTGAACAATTATTTTCTTATTTTCATCCTTCCCTCATCCCCCAAAAAACACATTCCCCCTAATAATCCGCTCCACTTCCACATCCAATGTCGCCTTATCAGCAGCGGTAACATTAATTACTGAGAAGGGTTTATCGCCCTTCAGGGCTTTCCAGCGCCAGTCCAGTTGTTCTAGGGTTCGGTATTCGCCATTGTCAAACCACCATGCGGTATAGAGTTTTTCCTTGCCCTTGCTGAGGATGCCGCAGTATATTTTAGTACCTGCAATCCCTTGGGTGGTTATGCTCTTAAACTCATACCCCGAGCCTAGCCAGCACATGGCTGGGTTATGCTCTGCTACAAATGGGCCATCTATCTTTTTGATGTATACCAGGGTATTGCTGTTCTTGTACCTGATAACATCGCTATCGTAATAAGATGCTGTATAGCCCTCCACCTGGGTTAATACTGGTATAGGTTTCATGCTGTGCTTTACATTCATCACTATTACAGCCCCTACCATTATGGGCAGGATAATAGAATGACTTAGTATAAATTGCTTTGGCTGGAAGGCAAGAGGGGCAATATTGGTATCAACTGTGTAGTCTTTGCCTTTGTTTTTGATAATTTTCTGGATAATATATACCGAAGGTAGCAGCACATAAGCCACCAGGCAGAGTAGGCCGGTGACTCCATGCATTTTGTTCTCCGGCCTGATGTCGCAGAACACCAGTATGATAATCCTGATGAGGTTGGAGACTATATTCAGCAGGAAAACAATGAATAGTGAACTGATTACCCAAAGGCCGCCTATGGTTTTTTGTTGCTTTTTCTGCAGAATGGCGATAA
>CAIWHI010001013.1 GCA_903912435.1 uncultured Bacteroidota bacterium
CACCAGCCAGACATACACCCATTGAGCAGAAGAAAGCAAAACGCTCAGCCAGGGCAGCACCCATCAGGAATGGGAAGTTGGAGAACAAGAACAGTGTGGCAAAATAGAAGATAATAGCAAAAGCCCAGGGGTCTTTCCTGTCCTTGAGAAAGCGGGTAACCGCCACATAAACCAGGTAAATATTAGCCAAAAACGACAACCAGAAACGGTAGTCGGCCATGTCGGCATATGGAATGGCATTGAAAGAATAGTTGCACAAAAGCGGATACGGGATGAACATCAGCCTCAGGTACTTTCCCATAATCACCCACTCGGTAGTGAATTTCTGAACAAATGAAACCGTGTAGCGGGCCGAACCTGCCAACGCATTATCTATAAACTCCACAGGTGCAGGCTGGTTGGCATTGTACATATTGAGGACAGAAGACCTGATACCCATAAATATCATAATGGCCAGGATAACACCCCCTGTAATGTAGGCCGACCTTGTTCTATTATCGGTTTTATAGAAGAAGAATATTAGCGGGATGATACCGGCAAAGGCAATTACGGTTTCCTTAGAAATAAGTGCCAGGAAGAAGGTGAACACACCCAAAACCAGTTGCAGCATCTTACCGTCGCGGATATAATTGTAGAAAATATTGAGTGATAAGAAACCAAAGAAAAAGCACATCAACTCATCACGGCTCTTGATATTGGCCACCACCTCGGTATGTATAGGGTGAACGGCAAATATCAGGGCAGCAACAAATGCCAGGGCAGTTTTATTACCACTGAAAAACTTATCCAGGAATTGAAACAGCATGATAACACAACCTGCAAAAGTGATGATATTGAACAAGTGACCCACAAAAGGTGTAGCACCAAAAAACTGGTATTCTATGGCAAACATTACCAGCGACAGCGGCCTGTAAAGGTCGTTGGGGATAATGAGGTAGCCCCTCATGTGGGGAGTAGCCAGCAATTCGCTGATACCACCAAGCCCTTTCTGCACCATGGTATTGTCCTTGAGTACCATTACATCATCTAGTACATAACCGTTAAACAAGGTATTGGCATAGAGCGCAAAGCAGATACCTGCCAGGATGAGGTATAGTTGCATCAATGAAAAAGGTGGCTTAGCGGCACTAGTTGATTTGGCACCGGCATTGCCTGATGATTTAGAGGCTGATGCAGCAGCAGGCTGCCTTACAGGACCTGCCTGGGGTATTGGATTTTTGGTTGGTTTCTTTGACATTGGTTCTGAAGTAAGAAGTCAAAAGTAAAAATAATAAAATGGAATTAGTAATGAGGGTTAATTTTGTTGGTGCAAATTAATTGATGTCTAAAACATAGCCGAAACCTTTTTTAGGATTTTTTATGTCCATTTGCGATTTGTACCATTTGAAATACCACCAAATACATATTAGGATAGAATTGAGTTGCATTCAATGAATAGAAGTCCCTAAAGCTTATAAATAATCAACCGAATTTAAATATCCAGGATATAAACGAATTCTAATTGGCCAGCACCGCTTTCGGCGGTCAGACCAATTAGAATTGGCGAGGCTAGCAAGCACACCTATCACCACCAAATTGACAATAAAAAGAGTATTTAACCTATGCGGTACCTACAGTGCTAATCGTTTTACTAAGCGTATTAGGCTTAAAAAAAATAGTTTAAAAATTGAACTTCACATTGATACCATAATCCAACTGCGGGGATTATAAGCCATTATATTGGCGGTATTTCACCTGATATCCCAGAGAAAGCCTGTTTCGCAAGCACAGATAGTCGTAGCTTATAAAAGATTGAATGCCGTAATAGCTAGCAGGCTTATTGTGAGCTTCTAAAATTGCATCAAATTTATATATATAATGTATCAATTATAGTGTTTGTCCCCCAGGTAATTGGAGGACCTATTCCAGCCATAATTTTATGTATTTTATATTTATTTTATTTGTATGTAAAATAAAAGTCCATCATTTTATAACCTTTTATATACTCAATCGCTCCCTTTATAATTTCCCAAGGCATAGGACCTCCAGCCGTTGTTTGGCCACCAGTATAAACATTTTGGTACAAAAATGGAAAAGGATTCCAAACCATATAACTGGCACCTAGTCCGAAATTGTTATAAAATTCACGTTCATAGGTTATTCCGAAAACATCTGCAGGGTCAAAGCTTAGTATATCCGGTATATGAGACCTATAAGGATAGGTTCTTACAAACCATTGATCTAAGGCGGAGATATAAACTGAGTTTTTATAATCTTTATGAACATTAGCTGTATCAGTCTTTTTTCCTGACACGGATACAACTAAAAATAGAAATACCACAGTGAGCAATGCCTGCTTAGATATCCCTACAATGACCTTAATTAACTAATAATTCACATGAATTAATTAAATAATTGCCAAGTTGAAACTACCAATGATATTTTAAATTGCCAAATTTATTTTCAAAATTTTATAAGCACCAGCCTGCATTGGGCGTAGCAGGTACAAAATGTCCACTAGCAAGTAATCATGAACAAATATTGAGGTTAGCCGGAAATGAAATGCCTGGTGAAACCAAGTGTATTTGGTAAAAGAAAAGATTGTTGTTGGAAATATCAATTAGGCCAAATGACTCTATGACAATCAAATCCCTGTCCTGCAAATTTTGAGGTTGCTTTAGTGGCAGAAAAAGCGTCGGCCAATGACGTGCCGAAAAAATAGGGAACAGGCAAAAAGAGCTATCAAACATTTGGTATTTAAACATAATAAAACATCATCCTAATCTTATTGAGCCAATGCATAGTCTACCACAGAATCAATATTATTATCATACTCACTAAATTTTTCAAATATCAGCACATCTGGTTTTATTGACCCTTTAATATGCTCCTGGTTTTTAAAATATTTAGTGGAGTAGGATACCTTTAATTGGGTTGAGGGGAGTATGAAAAATTTCACTTCGCCAAAATGTTCGGCATTTTCACCTGTTGGTTCCCCTACCAATATTGCCCTGGTCTGTTGTTTTAATGCCAGAACATTGAGTACTGCCGATGAAAATGTTTTACTTCCGGTCAATACATAAATGCCGCCGTTTTTATTGAGGTTTGATTTACTCAGGTAGTTGACAAAAGGCATTAATAAAGATGAATTTCCGCCACTGTTATACCTCATGTCAATTACTATCTTTTTGGGCTGCATCTTTACTATTGTATCCATAAGTGCATCCATCATAGTTTTAAAAGTACCATCATCGGTACAGCTCCGGTAATTGAAATACACAGTTTTGTTACTATCAAAATATTTGAACCAGTATTTCCCACCAAGTGATGTTCTTAAGAATTTATCTGGTTTCAGGCCTGTTAATTGGTTTCTATCTTTTACTTCAATAACGGCAGGTGCAATTTTTTCAATTTTCCCATCGGGGGTTTGAACCGTATAAACCGCTTTCATTTTATCTGTGATAATCTGAAGTCCGTGCAAAACTGTTGGGTTTATTAAATAGTACTGAGCCTCCAAATTAATATATCCCCTATTCTGTTCAGGAACAATTGTAGCTATGCGGTTCACAATAGTATCGATAGGATTATCATTAATTGCCAATATTCTGGCATGGTAATACTTTCTGTTTTCATCATTAGTGGCAATTATATAAAAACCCTCCTCATACTTCTGAAAAATGAATGGGTACATATACCTTGTTTTGAATTGAATATTGGTATGCCCATCCTGTATCAGAGCATTTATTATAAGCAACTTTATAAACAGCTCATCAAAATTATACTCATTGGCCGATTGCTTTAGTTCTTCAATCTTATGGTAGAATTGCTTTTTACTAATAGTATTGTAAGGGTCAATATGGAATTTATTAATCCCGTCTCTATATTCTTCAAGGTCTTTTATTAATGCATGAGTAGTAATGGTTGCTTCATCCTTGTTTTGAGCATGAGTGGAACTACAGGCAATAAATAGAAACAAAAGGCCTGATGCCACGATAAGTAATTTTTTCATGTATCGAAATATTATACCTAAAATTAGAAAATAAGTGCCATTTATATTGATTGGCCTGAGAAAATCAGAAAGAATTAATGATGCATGATTCAATAATATTGCCAGAATTTACCTTCCAAAAGGGCTAAACAACACAAGTCCGGTATTAGCACGACCGGTGATTTCGCAACAAATAGAATAGGCTATCTCATAATATTAAGATAGCCTATTCTATTTGTGCAAGGCAATAATGCCCTTTATATAACCCTAATTCTTATACTGAACTTTAAGTTTATTAATAATTTCCTGAGCTGATATAGCGAAACCAACACCTTCGGTGCCTACTCCTATCAGTTTAGAAGTTACTACGCCAAGGATGGTACCTTCTTTATTAACCAGTGGACCACCGCTGTTTCCACCATTAAGGCTTACGTCGGTTTGTAAATAAGATACATTATTAGCCTTGCGCAAACCTGATAATACGCCCTTAGAAACGCTCTGACCCAACTCAACACTTTTAGGAGTACCAATAGCCCATACATCAACGCCTATTTCAGGATCTGCTGAATTACTAAATGCTAAGGCAGGCAGGCCTGTTTTGCCAATTTTAAGCAGGGCAAGGTCGGCATCTTCATTCTTACGAACTACCTGCACAGCAGTATCCTTAGTGCCATCACCCATTATTACTTCAATTTTCTTAGACCCTGCTACCACATGGTAAGCAGTAATGATATATCCATCCTCAGAGATAATAGCACCACTGCCATGCCCTTCATCAACCTTAATGGTTACAGCCGACTTCATATAATCGTTTAACCTTCCATTTTCCAATTTATTAGGTTTATTAATGGTGATAGCCGGGATTTCAACCTGTTTAGAACCAGAGGCCCTTTGCAATAATCCTTTGGTTGTCAATTCCTTCCTTATCTTTATTACGGCATATTCCAGATTATCCTGCATTGCTTCCTTCAGGAAGTTTGAAAAGTTCTTACTATCATCACCAGTTAAACTATAGGTAAATAAATCTGATCTTTCCTTTGTTTTAGTGCTGTATATTTCTTGCTTATAATAATCTAAAACTTCCCATTCAATCTCTAATTCAATAGAAAGTAACTGGTTTCCTAAAATATTCATGCGCATGTAGGGTTTAGCCAACGAGCTTCTAACATCGCACATAGTTATCTTCTTAATTGTGGCATTGAGGTAAAGAGTATTTCCTATTGCCGGAAAAATGGTATTTGAAGTATCAATGAAATTCATTTTTTTCATTGTACCATTCAGTGCTGATGTAAAAATGGTATTATCCACTTTAAGATCATCTTTATCTTTTGATTTATTAGCTTTACGTATAGCCCTGTTGTCATAAAATTTATTGGCCTTGTATCTATTTAAGCCTTCAAACTGATGCCATATTATGTCAGTGCCTTTTGCATCAATAGCCGTAGTGTTGATGATAATAAATTTTTCATCCTCCTTACGGGTATCATAAGCTATAAGAGCAGGGGCAGTTTGACTTTTATCGAATAGCTTAGTTTTGGGGGAAGCAAAGTCTAGTGGAAGGCCATATATCCATCCATAGAAAGGAACAATTATATCCAATAATGCAAAAGCTATTGTGGGGCTTCGCTTTGTAAGGCCAAAAGAATAATTTGAGGTTTTGTAACCATCCTTTTTAATAGTTACAGTATGAAACAACTTGGTTTTATCAAATTTTACAACCTTACCCTTATATTGAACCCCTTGCTCAGGGTAATCAATCTTTGCGCCTTTGGTAGTGCTTTTAATATCCACTTTTTGGTAACGGCTTGAAAAAATCATAGCACAACCCGAAAGCATGGATACAGATACCATAGCAACTATTGCCAGGGTAAGAATTTTAGAGGATTTAATATTTTTCATAAAATATAGTAAAATTTTGGCTCAAAATACGCATATTGGTTGAATTAAAAAATGAAGGATTAGAAACTTAGAGATTTTTTCATTTACCCGGTGAAAATCAAATGGAGATTTCGTAATCCAATAGGCAAGCAGACCTACATTCACTGTTTGCCAGACCATTTTTTAACAAATTAATACTAAATCAATAAATATATTACAAATCAATAAGTATAACTAGTAAATATAACCAGATAAATGTTGTAGCCCTGCATCC
>CAIWHI010001014.1 GCA_903912435.1 uncultured Bacteroidota bacterium
ATAGACCGGTGCCTATAACCCCCATAGCAAAAAGATAATAGGCCATATCACCAGCCAGGGGCCTCAAAGCCTGAGCTGCCTGTTCCACAGTATCAATCTTATGAATGCCACCTGCCGCCAACACAGAACCCGTGGTGAGGATAATAAAATACATCACCAGATTTGAGAATAGCATACCTACATTAATGTCGGTCTTCATTTCTTTATACATCCTGCTACTGGCAATTATAACCGTTGTTTCATATTTCTGCTTTTCTCGCAACTCTTCAACTTCCATGGTAGTTTGCCAAAAAAAGAGATAAGGAGAAATTGTAGTACCCAATACCCCGACTAGTATACCTAAAAACTCCTTATTCCACTCAATATGTGGGATAACGGAAGCTTTGAGCACCGCCAGCCAGTTGGTATGGGCCAGAAAGGGCACAATACAGTAAACAAGCAATACCATGGCCAGGTATTTGAGTATATTGGCAATCTTGCGGTAGGGAAACAAAACAATAAACAGCAGCAGTAAAACCGTAAACCCAATACTAAATAGGTTGGCATTCACCTTTGGGAAAATAAGATTAGCCACTGCACCCATGCCGGCAATATCTGCTCCTATATTCATTACTATGGCCGGAAAGCTGAATAGCAACATCAAATAAAGCACCCATTTGGGATAATAATGTTTCAATATGCTAGTGAGTCCGCGCGATGTGGCCAGGCCAATTCTGGCGCACATCTCTTGTATGGAGGCCATTAGGGGAAAGGTAATCCAGGCGGTCCATAAAGTGCCTAAACCATATTGTGCCCCCGCCTGCGAATAAGTTGCGATACCTGAGGGGTCGTCGTCGCTGGCACCGGTAATGAGTCCGGGGCCTAAAGTTTTAAAAAATTTTG
This sequence comes from uncultured Bacteroidota bacterium, assembly GCA_903912435.1. Taxonomy (GTDB): domain Bacteria; phylum Bacteroidota; class Bacteroidia; order Chitinophagales; family Chitinophagaceae; genus Nemorincola. The sequence continues at coordinate 883 of CAIWHI010001014.1, forward strand.
TGAAGCCGGAAATCTTTTTTTCTGTCTTCATTATGGTCTAAAGATAGGGATTATGGCTGAACAAAAATAATGACTATGGGCAGTCCTGCTCACATTTACAATATTTTGCAATTGTATTAATATTCCAAACTGCAACGCAGAACTTACCTAAAAATCCTAATCCATAAAAAGTAATAGCCCCGACAAAAATGTAGAGGCTATCAATTATTAGGGTAAACAACTATTATTTTTTTAATTTTTCGGTTTCAAGGTATCTTTTCCAGTCTTCCAACTGGGCTCCCTTCATCACTCTAGGGAATTTATTCATAGCTCCCTCCTTCCCTTTGGCTTTTAGATAATCCAGGAATACAGATGATGGAATAACCTCTACAAATATTTCCTTAAGGGCCGATGTACGCTCTACTTCATAGTCATCATTAAGCTTGCAAAGGGTGATATCAATGAGCGATTTCAGTTCATTAATGTCCACATTTGGGTCATCGCAACCTATATACCATTGGTGGGCAAACAGGTTATTATACTTAAATCCGGCTACAGAAAACTCATTGATGGTAATATTGAGCTTTTTAGATACCGTTTCAATGGCCTTATTCATGTTGTCTATCGACATGTGCTCTCCACATAGGCTAAGGAATTGCTTGGTTCGGCCTACAATTGCTATTTCATGTTCCTTTGCATTAGTGAAGCGTAATACATCACCTATTATATATCGCCAGGCACCAGAGCAAGTACTTAATACTACAGCATATTCTACACCTTCCTGCACCTCATGTACCAATACAGTTTTTGGGTTTGCCCTTGGGTTTCCTTCGTCATCAAAATTTTCTGATGTAAAAGGGATAAACTCAAAGAAAATACCCACATTTAGCACCAACCTGATACCATGACCGGGTTTGGCCTGGAAACCAAATGAACCTTCAGAGGCCATATAGGTTTCTATGAAAGTAACTTCCTTGCCCCACAATTTTTTGAAACTCTCCCTATATGGCTCGATACTTACACCACCATGAATGTATACACTTAGATTAGGCCAAATGTCATGGATATTATTCACCCCATGATGTTTAATTACCCGCTCTAAAACTATCTGCACCCATGCCGGCACACCACAAACTATGCCTACATCCCAATGTGGCGCACGCTCCACTATAAGTTTTATTCTATCTTCCCATTTGGTACGTTTAGATATTCGCTGACCCGGCTTATATAATAAGGACGACACCCAGCGAGGCATATTCTTGGCACTAATACCACTCATATCACCCTCGTAATATTCACCCTTTTCGAACAAAGTAGTAGTACCACCCAGCATTAATATACCTTTCTCAAAGGCAACAGGCCTGATGGCGAAATTGGCCATGCTGTATAACTGTTTGAACCCTACCTTTTTGATACTTTTTATCATATCCTGGGTAACAGGTATATGCTTGCTAGCCGCCTCTGATGTTCCTGAACTGAGGGCAAAATATTTGACCTTACCCGGCCATGATACATTTTCCTCACCCGACTGGCATCTGTGCCACCACTGGGTATACATATCGGTATATGTAGTTATTGGTACACGCTCACGAAAAGCCTTTATAAAATCTATTTCTTTGCTTAATATATCACCAAATCCGTAATGCTTACCAAATGCTGTATACTGGCCACGCTCAAGCAGTTGCCTAAGCGCATGACGCTGGTAAACTTGTGGGCTTGCCACCGGCAAATTGAATTTCTTCCGAAGTTGAAGGGAACGGGCTATCAGATTACCTAATACTGCCATTAACTCTTTGCTCTATTTTTAAATGAATAGCAAATTTACATTTTCCTTTGTTAAGATTATGGTAAGTAAATAAAATAAATATATGATATTTATGGGTGGGGAGGAGGAGTTTATCGTTACGGTAGATGTGCAATACTGCTTGTAAACATTTTTAAATAATTTACATTTCAGCAAGTATATTCATAGCATTTTTCATAACTTTACTAAAAATAAACGATGGAAACTACAATTAGAATCAACACTGATATGCTTGATGACAAAATTTTAGATGGCATCAAAAAAATGTTCCCCCATAAGATGGTTGATATTATTGTTCAACCATCAGATGACACCGATTATATCTTAAGTAACCCTGCATATGCACAGGAATTACAAGAAAGAATAGAGGAATATGAGACAAAGAAGAAGACCATATTAATAAAAGCAGATGAATTAATATGAGAAATATCGAATTTGTACCCAAAGCATTTACTGAATACAGAAAATGGATTGAGACAGATAGGAAAATTGCAATACGAATTGCAGATCTAATAAACGATATTATTCGCAATCCATTTACAGGAATTGGCAAACCAGAACCACTAAAGCACCAATTTAAAGGATATTGGAGTCGACATATCGACCAAGAACACAGATTAGTGTATTCAGTAACACACACATCTATAATAATTATTTCTTGCTACTCCCACTACCAATAACCAGCAATCATAACTCCCAATATTTCTTCCCCTACGCCTTCTCCAGCGAATACTTTATCTCATCGTGCAACTGGAGATACTGTATCAACTCATCGTTGAGTTCAATTTTTATGGTCTGGGCTTTAAGGCGAACTGCCATTTTATCGTCTTCATCACCTATTTGCAAAATCAATTCGGTACTGCCGGGGTGGGTTTTTACATTGTGCTCCAAAAAGTCTACAAACTCATAGGTTACCTGCTCTAGTTTTAGGGTTAGGTTTATTCGTTTGGTCATTACTTTACGCACATCGTCCAACAGCATCATATTTTGTATGCCAAACTCCATCACACCGGGGCGGTATTTGTGTTCATCATACACCCCGGTTATCATTAATTTCTGGCCATTAATCAGATAATTGGCATACAGCAAATAGCTCTTTTCCCACAGCATTATTTCGTAATTGCCCGAATAATCGTTGATGGTCATTTTACCAAACTTGGTACCCTTCTTACTGGTAAGGTGGCCCACATCGGTAATATAGCCTGCAAGGCGCACTGTGCGACCCTTGTTCTCTTCAAGGGTATTTATTGGGGTCATGCCATAGTTATCCATCTCGAACTTAAACCCATCAAGCGGATGGGCACTAAGGTAGATACCAACTACTTCTTTCTCACGGTCTAATAATTCAGGTAGGCCCCATTTTTCACAATCGGGTATGAGGGGTGGTTTCACCTCGGGCATTACTGATTCACCGAAGAGGCTATTAGTAGCCATTGATGAGCTTGCCTGAAATTGATTGCCGAATCTCACCAACCTTTCCAAACCGGTTATAGGGTCGGTAGGTGGGGCATAGAAAAACTGCGCCCTATGCATCTGTTCTGAAAAACAATCTAATGCCCCTGCCAATACAAGGCTCTCCAATGATTTTTTATTTACCGTTCTTTGGTTTACTCTTTTTATAAAATCATAAACTGTAGTGAAAGGTCCATTTGCTTCGCGCTCGGCAATTATATCCTCTACTGCGGCCTCTCCTACCCCTTTTATGGCATTCATACCAAAGCGAACCACATTCTCCTTAGCCACAGCAAACCCCTTTAAACTTTCGTTTACATCAGGCCCTAGCACCAGGAGGCCCATACGCTGGCACTCCTCCATGTAGAACTTTATCTTATCAATATTGTTCTGGTTATTCAGTACCGCCGCCATATACTCGGCAGGATAGTGTGCCTTAAGATACGCTGTCTGGTAGGCTACAAGGGCATAACAGGTAGAGTGCGATTTATTGAAGGCGTATTGTGCAAATGCTTCCCAGTCGGTCCAAACTTTTTGTAGCTTGTCTTCGGGGTGCCCCTTGGCTTTTCCTCCCTCCACAAATTGGCCCTTCATCTTATCCAGTACGGCCTTTTGCTTTTTACCCATTGCCTTACGTAGTACGTCGGCATCACCCTTGGTAAAGCCTGCGAGACTCTGGGAGAGCAGCATCACCTGTTCCTGGTATACGGTAATACCATAGGTATCGCCCAGGTATTCCTCCATAGCCGCAAGGTCGTAGGTAGTGGGCTCCAGGCCATGCTTTCGCTTAATGTAGTTAGGAATATACTCCATTGGCCCCGGACGGTAAAGGGCATTCATGGCAATGAGGTCATCAAACTTATCGGGCTTCAGGTTGATGAGGTGCTTTTGCATTCCCGCACTTTCAAACTGGAAGGTACCATTGGTATCCCCCCTCTGGTAAAGTTCATAAGTCTCGAGGTCATCGAGCGGAATGGTATCTATATCTATAATTACACCATAATTTCTCTTGATTAAGGTAAGCGCATCCTTAATGATGGTAAGGGTCTTCAATCCCAAAAAGTCCATCTTAATAACGCCTGCATTCTCAATCACATTACCCTCATATTGGGTAATGAGTGAATCTACATCCTTGGCCATAAATACAGGCAAAAGGGCAGTAAGGTCAGACGGGGCAATGATGATACCCGCAGCATGGATACCCGTGTTACGTACCGAGCCTTCCAGCTTTTCGGCATGGCGTAGCACCTCACCGTGCAGGGATTGCTGTGCGGCAATCTCCCTCAGCTTGGTTACAAACTCCATTTCCTCAGCTCCCAGACCCTCTTTCTGATCAAGGCTACCCTCCCCTTTTATTTCGGCTCTTAAAAGTCGCTTTAGAGATATGCCTGGTCTTTCAGGCACCAGCTTGGCTAGCGCATTACTCTCACTTAGCGGAAGGTCGAGCACTCGGGCCACGTCTTTTATACTGCTCTTGGCTGCCATGGTACCATAGGTCACAATCTGCGCTACCTGGTTTTTGCCATATTTCTGCACCACATAATCAATAACTTTTTGACGGCCTACGTCGTCAAAGTCGGTATCTATATCGGGCATGCTCTTACGGTCGGGGTTCAGGAATCGCTCGAACAGTAATTTGTACTTAATGGGGTCGATATTGGTAATACCTATGCAATAAGCCACTGCCGAACCCGCAGCAGAACCACGGCCCGGACCAATAAACACACCCATATCACGGCCTGCCTTAATGAAATCGCTCACAATAAGGAAGTAACCTGCGAAACCCATGGTACGGATGGTAAATAACTCGAACCTCAGTCGCTCATCAACCTCGGGGGTTATTTCACGGTAGCGCTCTTTAGCCCCCATCCAGGTAAGGTGTTCCAAAAAGGCGTTCTGGTCATTATTAAATTCGGTTGGCACCACGAAATTGGGCAGCATGATGTCACGCTCCAGTTTCAGTGGCTTTATTTTATCAAGTATCCTATTGGTATTATCCAGGGCTTGCGGAATATCAGCAAACAGGGTACTCATTTCCTGTGTGGTCTTGAAATAAAACCGATCACTGGGAAAAGCGAACCTACCACCCTTTACTTGCACCTCATCATCATCACCCAGGTCTTTCCACTTAGGGTCGGATTGCTTGCTACCTGTATTGATACAAAGCAGGATATCATGGGCATTGGCATCAGCCTGGTCTACATAGTGGCTATCATTACTAGCAATAATTGGCACATTATATTTCTCTGCAAACCGCATCAATACCTCATTCACCTTTATCTGGTCGGCAATTTCGTGGCGTTGCAACTCTATATAATAGTCATCGCCAAAAAGGTCGAGCCACCATTTGAATACTTTTTCGCCTTCAGCCTCACCTTTGCGCAAAATGGTGCGTGGCACCTCGGCAGCCAGGCAGCAGGTAGTGGCAATAAGCCCTTCGTGGTATTGCAGCACCAATTCCTTGTCTATACGGGGGTACTTACTGTAAAGCCCCTCCATATAACCAAGTGAACATAGCTTTACAAGGTTTTTATAACCTATCTCGTCCTTGGCCAGCAATAATTGGTGATAACGCACATCCCTATCATCTTTTGAGAAGGCGCGCTTGTGGCGGTTATCAACCAGATAAAACTCGCAACCAACTACAGGCTTTACAATTGGTTCTTCAATGTCTTTGCCCTCAGGTGTCTTACCCACTACCTTCTTTTTCTTCCAAGCCTCGGCCACAAAGTCGAACACGCCAAACATATTACCGTGGTCGGTAATAGCCATAGCAGGCATACCATCGTTGCGGGCCTTATCAAAAAGCTTGGAAATATTAGAAGCCCCATCGAGCAGGGAGTACTGGGTATGATTATGTAAATGGGAGAATTTCATTTTTGCACCACGCCAAAAGCGAATAGCAAAATAACGAAATTAAACGGATGGTTATGGTGGGTATTTATCCACAGGTGGGATGGGGAAATACATTCAGCGACGTGGATTTTTTCGAACTATTTTGAATAAATTTGTTGAGACAAACAAATTGAAAACAATGATTGCCATCCACCCACAATACATTACCGACACTGAAGGAAATAAGCTTTCGGTAGTGTTGCCGATGAGTGAGTTTGAACAAATAATGTAACTATTGGAGGACTTTGAGGATGAACGCTTATATTATTTAGCAAAACAGGATAATGACCCAGGATTACCAATTGATGAGGCATTGCAAATAATTGAAGAAAATAGAAAAGCAATCCCCTAAAAACAACAATGCCTGACCAAAAAGACCAGGCATTGCAAATAAATAATATCGTTAAAACTACATTACGTTCTTAGACCAAATCTTTGTTGATAAATCAGCAAGACCAATTGAAACACGTACATAAGGAGACAAAATCAATGGGCGTGAGAAATCACCCAACAGGTTGCGCTCCAGCATATTGCGCCATTTACCTAGTGCCATATAGTATTGGCAACCGGCATCAAAGCCCAAAACAGCTCCATACCTTTTAAATCCTTTACGGTGCATATTAAATGCAAAATATTTGAAAGAATAACCCAATTCAAAGGCAAGACCACCGGTTGAATATGGTGTTGTCATACCGGGTTTGGTTGGGGCCGATCCAATATATACATCCTTAGCTGAGGTATTTTCATATACAAATTTGGTTCCGAAACCACCTATACCTATGTATGGATAAGACAGTATCTTTTTTCTTTTCTTTGCGGCATAGCCAAAGTCAATGATGCCACCTCCGGTTTTTTCTTTTACATCACCCTTTGCTCCAGTACTGCTCAATCCATACCCGTAACCATTAATGCCTATCACCAATCCACTATGGGCCATAATAGTAATGCCACCTCCATAGGTTATACCTATACCATTAAGCTGCAGGCCGCTACCAACATATTTAGATTGTGTTAACTGTTCTTGCAATCGGGGACTAAAGTTATAGGATGCTCCTCCTAAAAAACTAAAAATTGCTCCATGGTCCACAACCTGTCCCTTACTTATAAATGGACTGCAAATTAATAAACATGCAAAACTTACTAACCTTATCGCTCTTTTCATAGCTAATGATTTTGAACAAATATATTACCTGTTAAAGACATTTCATAATTTCAAAAAGAAATTATCGTGAATTCTAGGAAATTAACAAATAGATAACAAATATTTATATTATATTCTATTTCTTTGCCTTTACTTCTATGCTAACCTCAAGATTATCAGACAATATCAGACTATAGCCACCTACATTAAAGTCCCTTCTATTCAGTTTAAAGGTTCCTTTAAAATCAGCCTCTGATCCCAACTGATTGAACTCAAATGGTATTTCTACCTTTTTGGTAACTCCTTTAATAGTTACATCAAACATGCCGGCATATTGCGTCCCTTTGGTATACAGTCTTTCTGATACTATAGATATAGTAGTAAAGGAGTCAGCAAAAAAATATGTCCTGGCCTGCAAATCCTTGTCTCTCTTATTGATACCGGTATTAATGGCACCCACTTTGGCAAAACCCTGTAGTTTGGAGGATTTAAGATTATCAGGACTAAATAGCAAATTAGTAGTTACACCTGGAAACCTGCCGGTAACCCCAATACCGGCATTTTTTATTTTGAAGGACACATCACAACTCGTTTGAGTCCAAACTGTTTGGGCTGTAACACATTGGGTTAATACTATTAATATCAGCATTCCCAATAATATTTTTCTCATAACTTCCAGTATTGGTATTAATTGTTTGCGAAGGTAGAGGTATTGATACAACCTACGAATTTAAAATAATGATGGCACTACTGTATTAAGCTATTCAGAAATAATGGAGAAGGAATAAAGTTATCAAATACGATAAAATATACACGCCAAATCAATGGCTTTATATCGATTTTCATTCCTGCCCTACTAATTCCATTATTTATATAGCTTTGCATAAAGTATATCCATCCTTATGCAATTGACCATAAACCCGACAAAAAAAGCATTTCTAAATACCTTCTTACTGGTACTAGTATATGCAGCAGTGGTTTATGGTATCCAGTATTTTTTAATGAAGGCACTTATTTTTAAGCGTGCCCCTATGGAAAATAACATGCAATGGGATGTGGGCTGGTATAAAGACATTGCTGAAAAAGGATATCATTATATAGACGGAGAAGCAAATAATCTTGCCCTATATTTTTTATTCCCACTTATATGGCGGATTTCGCACTTAGGTATTCTGGGCATGTCTTGCCTGAATGCTGTGTTTTTTGCTATTGGTTTTAGTATTTTATGTAATCTATATAATGTTAGTACCCGAAATAAAATCCTTTGGCTAACTGTGCCTACGGTATACCAGGCATTTATACCGTATAGTGAAGCGATTTTTTTCATGCTGGCGAGCATTGTAATTTATGGCATAGCGAAAAGAAACATTTGGATAATAGTCATTAATCTATTCCTGCTTTCACTTACCAGGGCTACCTACACTTTTATGGGACCTGCATTTCTGGCTATGTGCTTACTATCGACCAACCGTAAAGACTGGTATAAAAGTATAGGCTATGCTTTGCTTGTTTATTGGCTTCCAATGCTGCTGGGTACTGCACTATTCATTTGGTATGAATATAAGATTACTGGCATTTGGTTTGTTTTTTTTGATATAGCTCAAAAAGCCTGGGGCCATGCTTTTAATATACCTATCCTCCCTTTTAGTACTTTAGCTTCCACTCCTACATTGTGGATCGGGGCATTAGCCATGTTTACCGGTTTGGTAGCTGCAATTTATTTAACAAACATATTTTTCAGGTGGTTGATCAAAAATGAAATACAGGATGGATTATTAGTGGCTTCTAGTACCTATTTTCTCATGGCCTTATTTGTAGTCATTTTTTACAACCCCACCTGGGCCACTAATACTACCAATGTATCCGGCATATTCAGGTATACCTTCATGAACCCTTTTTTCTACATTTTTTTAAACTACTTCACCAATAACATTACCTATAAATGGTTTCATTACCTGTATGTAATAATACTCGCTAATATTGTTTGGCTGGCATTTGGTTCCTATTCATCACTCGAACTAGCTCTTTATTACACTGCCGATACCGTGGCTATTATACTTTTCATGCTCAATGCCAATAAAAAACTAAGCTGGCCCGTTATCATTCTTGCAGCGTTTAACTTTATTTTGCAAATTCAATTATTCCAGTTATTTATCGAATCAAAATATTTCCCTGACTAACCAATATCTTAAATCCACACCGGAATCTGGAAACACTGATTTATTAATATATTTACTATATGACGCCTTGGCTCTCAGGAGAAAAAAGAACTAATATATTATGGTTGTGTTTAGCGATTGTGTTTGCTATTGCGTCTGCAATCTTTCTGCTTACCTATATGGTAACTGAGCCGGGGCATGTGTTCAATGAATTGGGAGGCGATACTGGAAAAAATTACTTTACTTTTATTTACCACACCCTATATGGTCATGGTGTGTGGTTCAACGGGATGAACTATCCCTATGGTGATAATATTATTTATGCCGATGGGCAACCTATAATATCAACTGCACTACAGTTGTTCCACATGCACGATGCCCACCAGGCCCTGGTTGCTATGAATCTTTTAATTAGTTTTAGTTATGTTTTAGCTATTATTTTCACCTATAAAACGCTTAGGGTATTAGGTACCCAGGCATTTTTGGCCATTATATTTGCTTGCCTCATCAATCTTCTTTCACCCCAGGTGCTTAGGCTAAGGGGGCATTTTGGCATGGCCTATGTATTTCCTCTGCCAATGCTCTTTTACTATAACCTACTCTTCCATAATACCCATAAAATAAAATGGGCTATTTATATATTAATAGTTGGAACCATATCTTCATTTATACACCTTTATTTGGGTATCCTAATTCTATTGCTTCTGGCCTTTTATATTCTATGGAGCCTTCTTTTACCTAATATCAAAAAAAACAAAAAAACACCCTTTAGTCATTCTTTAAAACAATCTGCACCTATTATCACAACTGTGCTACTTTTATTTGCCTTCATTAAATTGTTTGTGCTTATCACCGATCCTATCACCGACAGGCCCTCATTCCCTGTAAATAGCTGGGATACAGTAACCCACTTTAATGAAATACTCTCCTCAACACTATCCCCATTCTGGCAATATGCGGTAGACCATTTTG
>CAIWHI010001015.1 GCA_903912435.1 uncultured Bacteroidota bacterium
GGCCCTTTTTATTGATTATGGTAGATTCATAAATAATATACGTCATTAATTACTAGGCACTTAGGGTTACACATTTTTCAGGAAACTCAGATGCATGCCTGAAAACCAGATTTCTAATATAATCATTATCCTTAAGAGGTTCCAGATTTTCAATAAGTGTATCCAGGTTTTTCAATTGCTGCTTTTTATCGGTAAGGTAGCCCATGCCATATAAGTTGCCTTCTTTTATAAGGATGCAGCTATATTCATTATCATCTAGTCCTTTATCAATCAGTGCAAATGTAGGTAGGTTCATTTTAACCCAGTTAATTGCCTCCAGTGCACGATTATTGTATTCCTCGGGTTCAGGATGGGCTTCACATTCACATTCAGCATTGGCAGTAATATTGCACAGTTTCCTACATAGTCCGAAATCTACGATCAATTGTTTCATTCTCTGCTCGCCTTCACCTATAGTGTTGAATGTAAAGATGGGCACAATACTGCGCTTGATTTTCTCAACCGCCAACCTGATATACCCCTGCCTATCCTCGTAGGAGAATAAGCCAAACTGGGCAAGGTACCCTTTCTGGCTTCTGTTGTAAACAGGCCAAAGCCTGCGTATTTCGGCACTTTCCAACACATTAGCCATAAGTTCCGTAGCGCATTGTTTATAACTTATCCTGTGGGTATCCCTTAAGAAATCTTGTTTCTGGCGATTGGTTTTGTTATTGGAAAAATGGCTTTTCACCCTTTTCCTGATGTTTATGGCCTTACCTACATAGATGGTTTTGCCATTAATATTATAGAAATAATAAACCCCCGGCGTGGTTGGCAATCTTTCCAGTTCATCTACAGCCACATGGGGAGGCAAATATTGTTCACTATTTCTGCCCTTAAGCATATCAGCTACTACTCCTTCTGTATCCTTTTCAAGTATTATGGTTAGCAGGTTGGCAGTAGCCATAGCATCGCCACCGGCACGGTGATGCTGCCCATGATTAATCCCCAGCCTTTGTGTAAGTTTACTAAGGCTATAACCATTTAGGCCGGGAAGCACTTTCCTGGCAAGGCGTACAGTGCAAAGCTTTTTGGTGTCAAGTTGATAACCTGCATTTTGCAAATGATACTTGACGAAAGAATAGTCGAAATTTACATTGTGAGCTACAAATATCTTATCCTGGAGTAATTCGAATACCTTACTCGCAATATCATCAAACATCGGAGCCTCGGCCACCATGCCATTATCTATGCCGGTAAGCCGCTGGATGAAATAAGGTATGGGTGTTTGTGGATTTACTAAAGACTCATAAAAGTCAATAATCTGCTTACCGTCGTGAATTACAATGCCAATTTCAGTAATGCCATTAGCTGCGGCATAACTTCCGGTGGTTTCAATATCTACAATGGCATAGAGCATTTCGGGTAAAACTTCTTATAAAGGTAATGGTTTTAAATTATTAGATACCTATTCAATATTTGATAGTTGTATTTATGCTCACATTATAATTGAATCGAAGGAAATGAATTGTGTATTTACAAAGAAGCCCGGCTATAAAAGCTGGGCTTCTTTGTAAATATTTCTCCTTATAATTAGTTTACCAATCCACTTACCTGTGAGTTGTAACCTTTGTGAAAGTTGGCTCCTGTAAGATCATCAATTATTGGTGAGCTTTCAATATTGCCATTAATATTTTGTGTCCATTTCAATGTGCCATGGGCAGTATCTACAGCATATAGGTTCTTATCATAACTGCCAATATAGATATTGCTTCCGTAAGCCACAGGGCTCGACTTGATTAAACCATTAGAATGGAATTCCCATTTAAGTTTGCCCTTTTGGAAATCAATAGCATACAATTTATAGTCATGACCTGCTATATATACTATTTGATTGTAAACTATAGGAGAAGACCAAACCTGGCTATTGGTACTATCTTTCCAGTAAACGCGAGGGGAGGATATTCCTCCAATCAGTGATGTATCCAGGCAATAAACTTTGAAATCATTTGAGCCAAAGATAACTTTGCCGGCAATAGTAGCCGGAGAACTATAGATACCACCCTGGGTTTTAAAAGTCCAACGCATCTGGCCATCAAGGATGCCACCAGAAGAAGTGGTAGTAGGTGATGGTGGATTTAAGAAGATACAATACATATTACTGTCGGAAATACTACCAACATATAAATAAGGAGGATAGATTGCAGGAGAAGAAACGAATTTAGCCGGAGAAACAGCAATATCAGCACCGGGATATTCCCATGTAGGGATATTTCCGGCACCTGGGCCATTAGTTTTATCTATTGCATAAACACGGCCACCTGTTGTAGCTATATACACCTGTCCGTTATAAATAGTAGGTGAAGACTCGATAGGCGCATCGGCAGTAAATGACCATGAAATCAAAGCGGTGCCGGTATCTACTGCATAAACCATATTATTTAAGGTAGCTACATATAAAAGATTGCCATCTACTATAGGGGTGGCAGTAACAGTGAAACCGGGTACATTACCATTTGCGTCATGTATCAGCAACTTTTTGATTAATACTCCGGTTTTGGAATCTATCTTATATATGGTATCAGAAGTAGTAGTAACAATATAGATGGAGTTGTAATACAACACGGCAGATGGAGAGAAGTCGCGTGGGATAAATATAGGTCTGATAGGTGTAGAGAATTCCCAATGTTTTTTACCGGAAACCGGGTCGAACGCATACCATACCTGATTGTCGCTACTGGCTATTACAGATGGAGAATAGCTAATAGGTAAAGGCGCATCAGAACTATATGTCTTGCTGCATGAAGGTAATAAGAATGACGCAACTAATATTGTTAACAAGAAAAACCCTAAACGGTGTAACATAACCTTTTAATAATTTGATATGAACATGCAAGTTAGTATTTTTTTTAAAAATTTTTCAATTGCTGCGCTCAAATTGCTGTATTCTTTCTTAAACCCTTGTTTGAATATTGTTTGCCTAATAATTTCAGGTTAATATAGATGAAATTGACATGGTTGATTATGCCCAAAAAGGATGATATTCTGCAGGATACTACATTTTTTTACTGGTTTAGGAAGAGAATAATAAGTCGCTATTTTGCGATATATTGCATGCATGATTAATAATCTCCAAACCGAATTTGGCAATATTGATATTTATCTTTTCGACCAACTGCTAAAAGGGCGCTATAATGATTGCAGAAAGGTAATAGATTTGGGTTGTGGAACAGGGCGAAATATTGTGTATTTCCTAAGGAATGGGTATGAGGTACATGCATTAGATATAGACCCTGCGGCTGTGGAATATGTAAAAGGTCTCTCCGCAAGGTTGTCTACAGAAAATCCTCCCTCTAATTTTGTTTTAGCAAGGGTAGAGGAGATACCTTATGAGGATGCTTCGTTCGATCTTGCGATTTGTAATACTGTTTTTCACTTTGCCTCAGGACCTGAAAATTTTGATGAGATGGTTAAGTCGGTATGGAGAGTTATTAAACCGGGTGGGTATTTATTTGCCCGACTTGCATCTGATATAGGGTTAGAAACAAGTATGCAGGCACTAGGAAAAGGCAGGTATCTGATGCCTGATGGTACAGTAAGATTTTTGGTGAATGAACAAATCTTATTGAAATACAATCGCATACTAGATGCAGATATGTATGAGCCAATTAAAACTACGAATGTGAATAATTTGAGGTGTATGACCACATGGTGTCTTCAGAAAAAGGAAATGAATTAAAAGAAACAATAAAATTCAAAACGATCAAAATCATATTTCCCAAGGGTCAATGTTCCTAATTTTGCCAACTGCATAGAAATAGTGTGCAACAAGGTAGTGAATTTATGAAGCATTTAAATATTTACATTCTAAGGGCATGATTAAATTACCGCAATATGCCAGGGAAATAATATATCGGGAGGTTAAAGCTCTTTTTCAATTGAAAAAAACGGAACGCCTCTGGCACGTACCAGCTTTAGCCTCACTTTGCACTGGATTACCCTTATTGATTGCTTATTATTTTTCCCGTTTAGACTTAGGAGTTCTGTCATGCATGGGAGGTTTAGTAATTTTATATTTACCCTCTACCCGTCTTGAGCATCGAATGAAAACCTTGCTATTTGCCTCAATGGGGTTTGTAATAAGCTTTGCAATTGGTCTTGGTTTTTGTTTTAATCCGTATATGTCAGCATTAACTATCGGGCTATATGCTGTATTTGTAAATATGATTACTAATTATCTGCGACTGCCACCACCCGGAAATTTCTTCTTTATTATGCTTGCCTCTATGGCTGCCTGTATGCCCTTCGATCTTCATAAATTACCCATCAAAGTGGCATTACTGGCATTGGGGGCTTTACTTGCTTGTGTGTTTGCCCTATTGTATAGTCTTTATATAATTCGCAAACTACCGGCGAAAACACCTAAAATCATTGAGCGGAAAAGACATGTTACCAATCTTACTGAATCTTTAGTTATTGGATTATTTATTGGTTTATCAATATATATAGGGAGGTATTTCAGGTTTGATAATCCATACTGGATACCTATTTCCTGCCTGGCCATTATGCAGGGTATGAATGCAAGACATGTAGGGCAACGCAGTTTTCATCGCATATTGGGTACAATTATTGGTATGGGACTAAGCTGGTTTTTATTTCATCTTAAGTTAAATCCATTAAGTATATGTATTTGCATTTTGGTGCTTCAGTTTATTATAGAGCTGCTAATAGTGAGGCAATATGCGCTTACAGTGATATTCATTACACCAATGACTATGTTTTTAGCAGAAATAGCCAGGGGCGCAAATATTGCCCCTGATAAACTTATCCTTACTCGTTTATTAGATATATTAATAGGTAGTCTTATCGGGTTGGTAGGTGGAGTTTTATTACATAATCGTAAGATTCATAACAAAGCAGAGCTTCATATAATGAAGCTCTGCAATTCTTTTACCCACAAGTAATCCTTGTCTATTGAAATACAGGTACTGCAATAGGACTATGTAATTGTTGCGTTTTTCTTACATGTCCATTTCTCCTTTTCCAGAATAGTTCATCTGGCCATCTGTTTTCAAGGTGGTATTGGTGAGCATGCATTTCCTTATAAGTAGCATATGCACTACAAATTAAAAAGTCATATGCTATTAAAGCATCTTCTATGCCAGCAAGCTTGTCTGCAATAGCATGACCAGCATAAAATCCACTTTCCAATGCTGAAGTAATTCCATAGCTGGAAAGAGGGTCATAAGAGATTGCTGCATCACCTACCGCCACCCAATTGTCACCATAACTAACAGCAAGATTAGATGTTGAGGCACTTTTATTAACAGGTAGGGTATAACCGGTAATTTCAATTGTTTGAAGCAATTCTTTAACCATTTGTGTATTCATGGCCTCAGAATAAAAATAATCAAAGTCGAGCATACCTTTATCCAGCAGGTCAGCATCAGTCATAAATGTTAGTATCAATCTGTTACCACTTAGTGGAGCCGAATACCACCACCCGTTGGGTATTGCTTCAATAAAGGTATAGTTAGGGCAATGATTACCATTAGTATATAGGCAAATACTTGTGCCGGTAAGGTTGTCGCTCCTATGTCTGCCATGTCCTAAGCCTTTGGCAATTCTTGATGCTTTTCCGGTAGCATCTACCAAAATGTTACACTGTAAAACGCTATAAGAACCAGTTTCGTTTTTAACATTTACAGTCCAGTGTCCATCAACTTCATTACAATCTACTATTCGGGTACCTTCCATCCAGTCGATTCCCTCCCTAATAACCATTTCTTTTATCTGTTGCTCAAAATAACACCTATCCAGATGCCAGCCATTGGCATGGTGGGTAGCTAAAAAGCTCTTTTCGGCATATTCTGCTGATCCCCAGGCCATTTTGTTGCCATAGCTTACCAGGTGTTTATTGTTTTGGAGTAGATGTTCCATTCCCAATTTCCTGAAAAGAGGGAATGCATTGGGTGGAATTGTTTCACCGGCTTTAAATTTCGGATGCATTTCTGCTTCTATAACCAGGCATTTTATACCCCTGGCATTAAGGCTTAAAGCGGTGGCAGCACCTGCCGGGCCACCACCAGCTATTATCACATTGATATTCTTTTGATTAGAGTTCATTTCTTCTGAATGTATGGAATTTACGTTTTGGTTTTTCGGGAGCACCAGCTAGGCCCTTTAATAATTTTGGTTTTAATTCTTCATTGGCTGCACTTGCATCAAGTTTGTTTTCTGCAATTTTTACCTGGGTAAATGTTGGGTCGGTTTCATAATCAGCTCGTTGCGTCTCTACCCAGAATTTTTCGGGTAGCCAGTCATTATGTATTTGAGTGCCCGGCAATAGTGGTTGTTCGGCAATAATGCCCAATTCATGCCATCTTGCTACCATCGCATTAATTCTAGCCTGGTTTTGGGTACTAAAATCTCGAAGCCAGTTTTGTCTGTAGTCAAAATGCTTCAACCTTTGTGGCACATTAATAGATGTATCTGATAAACGCTCAAAACTGTCCTTTGATAGAATGTAATTTGGCACCCTTGCGCTCCAGAAAGAAGGTAAGGTGAGGTAATAAGATGGTGTATAACCTGATAGGCAGCTTGCCTCATCTGTTTGCCAAGGTACTCCAAGCCATCTGGTTAATGATCCGGGACCGCTACCGTCAATTGGGCCTCCTGTGCCTAAGGCTAATTGAGGTGATAATAATGGCCCATAATTATCAGAGGGGCTTTCTTTAAATGGTAATACCTTAATGCGGAAGGCTGATTCCCAGAATGTCAAATTCCTGAATGGCCATGTGATTTCAATACCCGGATGGAAAGGACCACCAAGGCACTCTTCAAGCGGAGCTTTTATCAAGCAGGCAACCTGTTGTTCGGGTGATAACTTGTCAAATGGCTTTTCATCTGGAATATGTCCGGTTACAAATTCACCCTTTGCCCATAATTCCATCATTCTGTATTGGGTATGGGTAAGAGGTAGATCTACATTGGGCAGGCCCGGATAATCATTAAATGCATCGCCATAGAATGGGGGTATTTTCGCAGGCTCATAAAATTTGCCCTGTGGTTTACGGTACCAATGGTAAACTTTTTCCCTTATTTCACGTTTTGATTTAGGATTTGCAAGTATTTCTACCAAATCTCTTTCTGTGAAATCACTTGGGGAGTTTTGGCCGAAAAGGAAGTAGAAACCACCATTTACCCATTGGGTTTGCACAGTGCGCTCAAGTATTGGGTAGATGTGCTCGTAAAAGGAGATTTGCTCTGGAAATTTCATCCAATTGTTATCGGCCTGGATATATAAATCACTTACAACGTCATACATTGTAACAACTGCAAATAATCCCTGACCGAAATTAGGTGGAGTAACTGCCACCATTGCCGGTGTAGCCTCAAATTCGTTGCCCTCATAGCTTACTGTAGCATAAATAGGTCCGTCTGATACATCATCATGCCAGCCATCATTATTGGCAAAGGTTATAGCTTGCTCATTATTTAGTGAAGCAGAATGGCCATCACCACCAAAGACCATTAAACGGCCTGCGGCATCTGTCCTGACTTCGCCCAATGGCACTTCGATGTCATAGAATTTACCACCGGTAAACTTGTAAGCATCGCCCGAAACACATGATCCACTTATTACCCTTGGCCCAGGGTCTATGATTAATTGTTTACGCTGTTCTCCGGTTACGGTTTCATTTCTGAAAGCACCTGGTATAGCCAGTCCTGGCAGATCAAGTGCATTATTGAATTGATACCAGCCTGCCTTTCTGTTGGCCACATGTATTTTCCAGGTAATACTAGCTCCATTTTCTATATTAAGCTCTTTTACCACTTTGCCATCAGCATCCATGCCATAAATACGAAAAAGGGATACTTGTTTTTTTACCTTTCCAACACCATTCTTATAGCCACCTTCTACTACCGGTGCCTTTCCGGGTATGTCAGAAGCCAGATAATATTCGGTAGAATTACCTACTCTTGATATACCTAAAGGTGGATAAATGGCCACATGTGTTATCTTATTTTCGCTCATAGTAACAATTGTGAGAGTGTGATTTTAGAATTTTGTATAAAAGTATATTCTATAAACTAACTGCACAACGTGAAAAAGACCATAGCTATACGTGAAAAAGACCCTATTGTCTGGATTAAAAAAAATCTGCCAAAACCCAATTAAATGAGTTTTGGCAGGCTTCCAATAATTAGTAAATATATTAATGCTTGATCAAAATTCTGTTTCTCAGTTCTTGTGGATCCCTGGCTGTTCCAATTGGAAATTTGTTAAGGTAGGTAAACTGATTAAATTCAATGATCTGGCCTTTTGACATCCTAACCATTCTGTCTGATACTATCCAGGTAACACCTTCGCTATAGCAAGGTGTGGTTAATGAGCCTGCGTAACTCCAGTAAGATTTTAGTTCCTTAGCCCAATCACCAGGTAATAGTTTATTAAAATCTACAGTTGCAGGTTTGCGGGCTGTATCTGAAACCATTTGTTTGAAAGTTGACCATAAATCATCGGCAAACAAATTGTTGAGAGGACCACCATTGAATAGAATACCCATTACCACAAGATTTGATTTCATCCCGGCATTCTGGTAAATGAAATGTACCTCCATATTTGTGTCCGGATTTACCTTTGGTATAATATGTTCACATTTACGGTGAAAATGGAATTTGATTAATTGGTAAACAACTCCATTCAGTTTGATAGAATTGTCATCAGAAGGGGTCGTTAGGTTTACTGAAAAATTAGCAAAGCTATCGCCATGAGAAGCGTCAGTGATGCACATAACCGGCGTTGGGCCACTCTTAGAAGCTATTTTGATGAGGTCATTTGTAGTTTTAACCTGATATTTTTCATTGAGAGCAATGTTTATAGGAGATTGGTTGGTGCCAATTTGGTCATAACAGGGGTTTGTCCCGCTTCCGCATCCATGAGCTTCATTAGTTTCAGTTTTATGTTCTGCAGTGCTTACATGGGTAGTATCTTCTTTGGTATTAGTTTGTTCAGCGGCTTTTTGACCACAACTTTGGATAAACAATGCGCTAACTAATAGTAGAGCTGTTAATAGTTTGGTTGAGCTAACCTGTTTCATATAGTTGAATTTGGTACAAATATATAAAATAGAATTCTGGAATTTATATTGTATCTTCATTAAATGTCATTAAAAGAAAAGACCGCTCCAGGTTGAGGGGCCTTTTTGTAACAAATTAACAATCGAAATTTTAGTCCTTAAGAATAATTTTGAGATTTCCTTTATACCCTTTTAAAACTACCGATCTATTAGATAATGTAGCCTTATACTTCTCTAATACTGAAGCAGGTTGCTGCACTCCATTTATTGTGAGAATATTATCCTCCTTTGTGATAAAAATGCTCTTGCCTTTTTCCAAAAGGCCATCCTGTTCCATATCCTCAATCATTTTCTCAAAGGTTGATTGGGCCTGTGGTTGTCCGGACATTGTAGTGTGCTTGCTGGCATTCACTACCAAAATATGTTTTGGGTCATTTTTGCCATCACCGTTTTTTGAATCTATCACTATATCGGTATCGTTATTAAGTATTTGTATGCCATTCAAAATTCGATTAATAACCTCACCACGAATCTGGCTCGTATCTCCGATAGTTTTATCTAAATCACCCAACCCATCATGTATTTCTAATTTTACATTATTCCAATCGATTCCTACTACTTGTTTTTCGGCTTGCTTTATTGCATTTTCAAGAACAGAATCTATATTCATATTGTAATTTCTTCCTGTCAACAGGATGGTGGAGACCTTACCGTTCTTAGAAACAAGGTAATGTGTATGGTTACCTTTTATTGATGAATCCATTAGGATTTTTATATCATCAATATTCGCATTATCATCATGGGTTTGTTTGTCAATGATCATTTTAATTCCGGATACCTTACCACAGGTATTAGGCAGTGTGTCATTTGTTTCGTTTGTTATTTCCTGCTTGTTTCCATTGCTATCTATAATGATGGTCTTATACTTTATATAGCTTTTGGTTGCCACACTATCCTTGCTTTGCTTTTTTGCTTTTTGGGCATAGGTAGGGGTGAAAGTTACTAAGGCTACAGAAAGAGTAAGTGCTATTAGGGCCACGGTAATGATGAAAAATTGGCCATTGCTGATATTGTTCTTTTTCATTTCCATTATTCTTTTTATACGGTTAAATAATTGTTTTTTGTTTCCGGTTGCTGCCAATTGTAGGTTGTTTTCAGCAATTCTTTGTGTTTCCAATAGTGCCAGGGCTTTGGCATAGGGTAGCGGATTAGTAGTTGTGGCCACAACTATATCATCGCAGCAATGTTCTCTTTCCCGTCTTATAATGGTGGAGATAAACCATAAGAAAGGATTGAAAAACAATATTGTTTCAATAATCGTTTGCAGGATGTTGAACAGGTAATCATTTCGCTTTATGTGGGCTAGTTCATGTAGCAAAATGGCTTCCACCTGCTCGGTATTAAGGTGATTAATGGTGGCAATAGGCATGAGGATTATTGGTTTCAGTATACCCAACATCACAGGGGTATTTACTTTAGCTGATAAAAATAAGCTGATAGGTTTCCGAATATTCAGGTTGCATTGCAGTAGGGCAAACTGTTGAAGCAATCTTTCTTCAGGTTCTAAAAGGCTATTAGTTTGTAATGAATTAACCTTGAGCATACTTATAGAAAACCTCATCATCATAAAAGCTAATCCCAGGCAGTAGAGGCTGATAATCAATAAATTATGTTGCTCTAAATAATGCAGGGCATTAAAAAGGTATTGGGTAGGGCTATTTTTTACGCCATCGTTATAGGAGGTATAAATAGTAAGCTCTGAACTTGCACTAATTGAGGCTTTGGCTATATAAAAGGCCACCGCCTTCAGTCGTTCAAATTGCTCCACCCAAGTGTTTGCAAACCAAAGGAATAGGCTAGTAATTGCACCATAAGCCAATAGGTATTTAATACGGGCACTAATGCCGGGCAAGGCCCTGAGCACAAAATATAAGCCTGCGAAAATTACCAACCCTTGCCATAAGGAGTAGGCTAGTGCCCATACCAACGAATGGGATAATAGGTTTGTAAAAGTTGAAATAGTTTGCATAATTGGTGATTTAATGTGTGCAAAAAATATAAACCTGTTATTGATTCTCCTGCTTACCTGCCTGCTCTATTCTTTCCAGATATTTCTTAATCTCATCCAGTTCTTCTGCATTTGGCTTATGGTGGCCTAGTGCCTGCATTACCAATTGCGATGCCGAACCATTGAATACATTATCTATCATCCTTTTCACCAATTGCCCCTGGGTTTTTTCCTGCGAAATGTTTGATGTGTAAATGTGGCTCTTCGCTTTTGCATCCCTTGTTAGTAATCCTTTCTCATGCATTATCTGCATTAGTTTAAGCGTGGTAGTGTAACCTGCCTCCTTATTTTTCTCCAGTACTTCATGCACATCACGTACTGTGCATGGGCCCTTTTCCCAGAGTATATTCAGGATTTCAAGTTCACTATCTGTTGGTTTTAAATTCATTTGGTGGTACTTTTATTGATAACAAACAACCTACGAATTGTTTCGTAAACAAACCTACGAATATTTTCGTAAATGCAAATAATGTTTTTCCTTTTTTATTTTATTTAACAAGGGGTGCTGCAATATCTTGACGATACAATTTGGATGGATAAATACGGTCGCCAATTCACTTGCGTAGAGTGTCCCGAATAATTACTGCTGTCTACTAATTAACCCAGTCTGCAGTGGTCGTTTAATTAGCAATATTCCACATAAGTTGTCACGCCCTGAAAGGGCAAAATATCCTTACCCAGGGCATCGCCCTGGGTAAGGATTATGACCAGTCTTTTAAGCCCTGAAAGGGTGGGATTTCTCTTAGCGAGTCAATACAAATAGGTAGAGATGAGGCACCACTTCAATACTGTTAGATCCTTGGTGAGGCATCTGAATGGAAGTACAAAAATTCAGCCAATTATAAACTCAAATCCCTGATACCACACAGAAATGTAGTATCAGGCAAATATTGAGGAGTACGTTAAAAGTTGATAAACGCTAGCCGACAGGAATATGCTTGGCTTCGCTA
>CAIWHI010001016.1 GCA_903912435.1 uncultured Bacteroidota bacterium
TCGTTTTGAAAACCAGGATGCATTATTTCCAGATCATCCAGGAATTGCCATCCATCAAGCACCGGCATATTGATGTCTAACAGTACTAAATCGGGTAATGGATCCTTACAATCAAATAACACTCTAAAATGCTCAAGAGCAATTTCTCCATTATTGAATGAGACTATATTTAAATTACCATCAATTTTTCTGATAGTTCGGGTCAATAGCATCTGATACATATTGTCATCGTCTATTATGAAAATTGTCTTCATGTACTCTATTTTATGTAGATTTTAAATGTAGTTCCTTTGTTCAGCTCGCTTTCCACTTCCACCTGACCTCCCATAGCTTCTATCTGGTATTTTGTCATAAATAATCCAAGACCCTTTGCATCTTTATTGCCATGAAACGTTTTGTACATCCCAAATAGTTTATGTCCATGTTTTTTTAGGTCTATACCAATACCATTGTCGGCAATACTTAGTATTAATCTGCTATTAGGTTTGTCGGGGTATTCCAGATTAATATCAATATTTATTATTGGAGTTCTCTGTGGGTGGCTATATTTTAATGCATTAGAGATAAAGTTGAGCACTATACTATCCAGGTATGCCGCATTGTAGTTTACAATTATATCATCAGTTACATTGTTATTTATTGTTGCATTTTTGGCGCTAATTTGGCTTTGCAATAGGTCTATGGCATGTTTAATATATTTGTTTAATACCTGCGGGCTCACATCTACACTAAGTGCATTTTGCATAGCCACCACATCGGTAAGATGGTGTAGCGTCTCATCAAGGAGGTTCGATGCTTTTTCCATCATGGTAATGGTTTCCTTTCTTTCAGCATCACTTTCGCATTCCTGATACCATTTAATAAGGCCGTTAATATTCACAGCATGCATTCTAAGGTTGTGCGATACTATATAGGAGAAATTGAGTAACCTTCTATTTTGTTCAGTAGCAATCTTATATGAGTTATTCAGTTCTAGTTCCAGTGTTTTACTTTCTGTAATATCCTGCATGGTGCCAAACATCGAAATCGTATTCCCATACTCATCATAGCTATTTTCACCTATTACGCTTACCCATACTTCCTGCCCTGTGTTGTATTTATTTATTAAATAAGTTTCAGAAAATTTAGTCCTTTCTTTTTGTGATTCTATTCCTTTAGCCAACATATACTCCCTTACATCAGGCGAAATAAGTGAGACCCAGTTGTGGATTGTTTTTACAAATGTCTCATCAATGCCCATTATTTCATCAAATGTTGCGGAGCTCTGGAAAATCCAGGTTTTTGTATCCAATAAATAATTGCCCACTTTGGCCAATTTTTGCGCATCAATCAGTCTTTTATCCTGTTCTACAAGTATCTCATTCGATTTTTTTAGGTTATTGCGCATGGCAAGTAAGGCAATACCCAGTTTATCTTGATTAGATTGAAGCACGAAATTAGTATCATAATCTCCCTTACCTATTTGTTCTGAAAACTGTATTTTTTGCATAATGCCATTTATCATTTTACTGATAGCATTATGCATCTGCCCAATTTCGTCAATGCGGTTTGTTTCCTTTACTTCTACCACCTCGCCAATAGCTATATCTGATATTATTTTTTTTAGTTTTAATATAGGAGTGGTTATCCTTTTCTTTGCAAAACTCATAGAACCAAGGCTCACCCCGATAACAATAATAATAGTGAATAGTAAAGTAATATACAGGGCATTGAGCATTGACCCCATATCATTCTGTTGTTTTTCCAGATTCTTTTCTATTGTTTCAATTAGTTGTTCGTATAGTTTATTATTTGCGGCAATGATTCTTATGTTTTTGGTATACAATTCAGCAGCAATATCTACCAACTGGTCGTTGGTATAACTTTCATTACTGCTTAGTAGGTTGGTGATTTTAGTAACAGTATCAATAATTTTCTGGTTATTGATAGCTAGTTTTTGGTATAAATCGCATTCTGATTGTATTACCCACTTTTTGGTATTTGCATCAAGTGCTTTTGATAATATTGGATAATCGGTACTTAAAATTTCATGTAGCCGCTCCTGGTCCTTGTTATTTGGAATAAATACCCAGCTATTAGATAGTTTTTTTATCTCAGGCATCAACTGTTTCAATTCCTTCAGATTTTCAATGGAAGGTAGGGTCACATACCTCATTTCTGAATTGGTACGCTGATTCAGATTTAATACATACAGGCAAAACAAGCCACTTACAATAGTTACTACTATTATAATGAGGTAAGTTCGTAATAGTTTTGTGGCAATGCCTGCCTTCATTATTTCATTGGTTTTTTACTAAAGTTAAAATTGTAATTGATGTTTACAAACAACTCGCGGCCAAGGCCGGGTAATGGTGCATGCAAACTATTATACGCCTGTATGTATATAACTTTTTCGTTAGTAATGTTGTTAATGCCTATTCCACATGATAAGCCTTTTGCAATTTTGTCAATGCCAAAGTAGCAATTATACTGGATTTGTGGCTTTAACAAATTGAGTATTCCTTTTCCATTTGAGTCTATAGTTGTATAACCATATCGGTTGCCCAGGAAATATGCCGATGGGGATATGAAAATGTGCTTTGTAAGGTTGATACTAGCCAATAGAGCTAGTTTGTGCTGGGCTGTACCTAAGGTGGTACTCCTATTGATGCAAACCAGGTTTGCACTATCTATTTTCTTATTCTGTGCTGTAAAATAAGAATATGCAACCGTTAGGAATCCGAAATTTGATTTGTACTTATATTCTAATTCGAGCCCCTGGGTACCAATTATCTTTTTAGAATTTCTATAGCCATCTGGGTCGCCGGTAATAGTTGAGTCAGTTCTTACATAGTATCTAATAGCATTAGTGGTCGTAATGTCAAATAGATTCATTGATAAGTACATTTCCTTGGTGATTTTAAGGCTGGTCTCAAACTCAAGTGTATTCGATTGTTCTGGTTTAAGCCTCCCTGGCCCACTATCATATTGTATGTTTTCAATTGATGGTGCTCTAAATGAGGATGCGTAAAGTAATTTAAAATTGGCGATTCCCACTTTTTTAGTAATCCCCAATCTAGGGTTAAAGGCACTGCCAAAACCATTACTTACATCGTAACGGGCACCAGCTGTAATATTTGCAAAATGTGTTTTTATCAGGAATTGGGCATATGGCGCATAGTTAAAATAGTTGACATGATCGGTATTACTGGCTTTAAACAATTGTGAAATAGGTTTATAGGCATTGTCGCTCACTAATTCTATACCGGCATTGGCATTAAACCATGAGATAATATCCCACGATGCACCCACATTTCCCCTTGTTCGGTTGGCAACTACCTTATAAGTGCCATATGACGAATCGGCTGGGTCGGCAGTGCCACTGAAATTCCATGGAATAGAATGTTTGAAATTTACTTTGGCTAATAACTGGAGTTTTCTATTAATGGTTTTGTGGTACTTTAATTCAAATAATTCGCTTTCGAAATTACATGGATAGCTTTTTGTAAGGGCATTTACGTAGCCATCTCTGGTAGTGGTTGAATAACCATCATAGATGAATCTGAATGAAAGATCCTTATATTCAATCAGTCCATTTATATTGGTAGGATTTAGATTGCCATGACCTGCCATATTGAAAGAAGTATTGTATATGTCGGCATAATCCAGGTTACTTCGCTGGCCTCTGCCGATAAATGTTGCTAATGAGTAATTTAATTGCTTAGTTTTGTTTCCAATAGCTACTCCTATATCCTGGCTTGAATAGGTTCCATCAGTTTGCCCTGCCATAAGCCTTGCATTGATACCCTTAATATCTTGGCCTGTTTTTGTTTTAATATTTATTACGGCATATTCAGCACACCCGCCATAAATAGCTGATCCCGGCCCTCTTACTATTTCAATTGTTTTGATC
Organism: uncultured Bacteroidota bacterium; assembly: GCA_903912435.1. Taxonomy (GTDB): domain Bacteria; phylum Bacteroidota; class Bacteroidia; order Chitinophagales; family Chitinophagaceae; genus Nemorincola. Next base: position 3,893 of record CAIWHI010001016.1, read on the forward strand.
TGACTGACAAGGTAATGGTTGCCAAATTGCAAGGATGCATAGGCTATTTCGTTCATTTCCTGGCCATCAATCTGTAGTAATACATTACCCTCATTGGCCCACATTCCCCTGAATGATAAGGCTACTACCCCTTCTACATCTAAGTTAAACTCAATACCTGGTATTATCCTTAATAATTCCATCAAATCTCGGGCTCCACTCCGTTTAATTTCATCTTCATTAATAACAGAAACTATGGAAGGTGTGTTTCGTAGCGACAATGGTTTTTTTGATGCGGCTTCTATGGCATTGCTAATGGTTTTCTCCATATCAGTGGCTGCATATCTTGATTTTAGTTTCGATAGTTGTTCAATACTCATATTGGTGAGTTCGGTTGTATCACCGTCCCTGCCATTTTCCCCCTGCTGGCAAAAAGCAATATTGCCAGTAAAAAAGAATATAATTAAAAATACAAGTTTATTCATAACTATCTGGTTAACAATGCATTATTTAATATTTGTTCACCTATGCCTATTCCTCTTTGCTTACAGTTCCTGAGGCTTAACTGATACTCTGTTTTATAATTATTGTCTTCGTTAATGGTAAATGAAATACAGGCCCCCGAGTGGCATTGATTTTCTTTTTCAGAGATAATGAGTATAGGTAAATGACTTGTAAGTTTATCCACTTTTTTTACAAAATCTGAGGAAGAGGAACTTATAATTATAACGTCTACCGACTTAGATTCATTGATATTGATATTCCTGATAGAGTAGTTTGTATTACCTGACTTCTTCTTTGCAATAAGATTCCTCAATTCAATTTCTACAGGAGTATTACCAATTACGCCTACCTGTATATTTGTTTTTTGTGGTGACCAGATTGTGTATTTGATGAAGTTATATATGTAGACGGAATTTTCTTTATAGTCAAAGGATTGACCATAGCCATTATTTGAAAAAATGACGGCAATTGAAAGAATAATGATAAACTTCAAAATTGCTCTTCCCATCCTGCTAAAAGAAATAATTTTTAATATTCTGCCAGTTAATGTTGTTAAATTGAAATGTTGAGAATATTTTCTGTTTAAATCAACCATTTCCCTTTTAAAATGCATCAATAGGTTAAATATTATTTCGTATAATTTAACTATGATTTAGGTAGGAAAATTAACACTTTATTTTCTAATTCACTAAAAAATATTTAAATACAACAAAATGAACCCTTAATACAAGTGTATTAATTTAAATATAAGCGAAATTTGGTTAATTATTTACAATTCTACGCTGCTGGAAATTTTTATTGGCTTTTGGATAACAATGTATTAACCTACTCTTGATAATTATTACTCGATTTGCTCCAGGCAATAATAATCAATCAATTCTTGTAGCCTGAGATGATTGGATTAAAAATTACCTAAGCAATAAAAAATGTTTAAAATATCGTGAACAAATTAGGCATGCTTAAAAAGGCGCACCAGCATTACAATAATTGCAAAGAGGAAAAGGAAAATAGAAATGCGGTTCATACCATGCATCATTCTTACATTAATATTCCTGGGGTCATTAGGGTCGCGTTTACGGATGTATAAATAAGTAAGCACCTGATTCCAAATACCTTGTTTCATAAAACCACAGAATTTTAATAAAGTTACGACTTTGAGTAGACAATTCAATAATATGGAACCATAATAAAACAAAAAATCGCCTGTACAGGCGATTTAATACTAGTGGACTCCCCCGACGAATTGTCGAACCGGTTGATGGAATTTTTTAGGCAGATATACAAAATCAGAGCCGAAACAGATAGAGATGTTAAATAAAATTGGCCGGATCATTTACTCAGAAATTATACGTTTAAGAAGGACGAAGGTTTTGACCTCCTTTGACTAATAACTTTAGCCTGCCGGATTCACCAATTCAATTTTAATTTACTTTTATAGCATAGCAGTACTAATGATATAGAATGACAGAAATAAAAGCAACATTTGCTCAAACCAACTTTGACAACACAAACAAAGTGAAAATGCTGCATTGGAGCGGTAATCATTGGGACGACATTCTTTATTTTCCAAAAGATTATCAAGTAGGACAAATCATACACGGGCAAGGCACATTTACTCAAGGCGACAAAGTTCTAGAAATTTCGGCAGGACAATTTTTCTTGGTTCATCCTGGTAATTTGCATTCAGGTAAACCGGACACCAAAACAGGGTGGACAGCAGAAGTTTTAGTTTTAAAAAGTTATTACGTTTATGAAATATGCCGAGAACTAAATAATGGGAAATTAATATTTCCAATTTTCGAGCCAATGGTTGCCAACGAAGAGATGAGTGTATCATTGATAACACCGTTTAATAACATCGTCAATATTCTTAAAGACATTACCCAAACTGAAATTTCTATCGAGACAAATTTATTTTACCCGATATATGAATTATTATCATTGCCATCCTCACAAAAAATTTCCATAGAGGAAGCAAATACTTTTCATATAGCAGTTGAACGGGCAAAATTCTTTATAGAGCAGAACTTTAAAGA
>CAIWHI010001017.1 GCA_903912435.1 uncultured Bacteroidota bacterium
GCGAAAGTAAATAACATTGTAATTATATGTGGATACAAAACCGCCTAACCAGAAATACAATTTAATATAATAAAAATGGGATGCATAAATAAAGTATTTGGTCAATCTCATTCTAATATTTCCATTACTTTTGATTGTACCTTAAAATAATTTGAATGTTCGAACCATTCCCAATACTTTATACAAGCAGGTTAACACTTGCGGCAATAGGCCCGCAACACCTGGCGGATATATTTAGATTGTTTGGAAACAGTGACGTAACCAGGCATTATAATATAATTACACTTAAAAGTATTGATGAAGCCCGGAAAATAATTGACCATTTTCAAAATAAGGTGAAGGCTGGTTTAGGTATTCGGTGGGGTATTTGTTTAGAAGGAAGCGATAGATTGATTGGGACAATTGGCTTTAATAATTTCACCAAAAATCATAGAGCCAATATTGGCTATGACCTTTTAACCGAATATTGGGGTAAGGGGATAATGAGTGAGGCACTGGAGGCCATTCTGGAATTTGGATTTAATATACTTGAGGTAAACAGGATTGAAGCTGAGGTTATGACCGGCAATATAGCCTCTGAAAAATTGCTCCACAAAACCGGGTTCACCAATGAGGGTGTATTAAGACAATGGATGCATTGGAATGAGCAGTATTATGATATGACTATGTTTTCCTTGCTAAAAAGAGAATTTTGTATCTAGCGTTTACTATTCCGATATTTCCAAGTCATTTTTTATTCGATTCCCATAAAATATTGAAAAGATAAATGCATTGAACTATAATTCAATAGTTTATGGATTGCTTTAAAGTATACACATATTTCATCAATAAAATTCCTATTAATTGCACTATATCTACATGTTTAAAAAATAATTTAGCATCTTTATATCTCTTTTTGTAGGTTTATGGCGTTTTTTACTAAAATCATTTAAACGCTCATGAACAAATTTTTTACACTTTTTGCTGTTTGCTTTATGCAAACAATGCTATTGGAAGCTCAGTATAATAAACTAGCTATACCCGACACTCTAATTGGCGATTATAATCCGGGAACCCATGTTACCCACTTTCCTATATCCATGCATGAAAGTACAACACAGTTTTTGCCAGGAAACCAAACGATAACTGCGGGTTTCAATGGCAATAGTTTTCTCGGTCCTACCCTTATTTTTAATAAAGGTGAAAATGTACAGATTAACCTGCTCAATTTGCTAAACGATACCACAACCCTACACTGGCATGGTATTCATTTGCCTGCTGTAATGGACGGTGGTCCTCACCAAACAATACCTCCGGGTACTATCTGGCAGCCTTACTGGACTGTGGATGATGCAGCATCAACATTTTGGTATCACCCTCACTTACATGGCCATACCAATGAGCAGGTAAGGAGTGGCCTTGCCGGGTTGATAATAGTAAGAGATAGTGAAGAAGCGACCTTGCCTATACCAAGAAGATATGGACTTGATGATGTGCCACTGGTTATAACCGACCGAAAATTCGATTCTATTACTAATCAGTTTGATACCATTCAACTCTATGGTGACACGGTGCTTACCAATGGGGTATTGAATGCTGTGGATACAATACCGGCAAGGGTAATTCGGTTCAGGATTTTAGGAGCAGCTCAGGAGCGTTGTTACAATTTGGGATTCAGTGATAACA
>CAIWHI010001018.1 GCA_903912435.1 uncultured Bacteroidota bacterium
CATTTAAGACTCACATAGTCTTTTTGGTCAGTGGATAATTTCAGGAATGTAGATTCCTTCATAAAGGCACTATGAGTATAACCCAATGGTACGAAGTACTTGTTTTTCAAAATACGTACATCCCCAAATGAGGTAATGGAATCACTTGCTCCCCTCGAAATAGGACTTACAGGACCTTTTGATAACAAATATTTCACCTGGTTTTCTGCCTCAAGGATTGGCCTATAAGCCAAACCTACTGCCCAGCGTGATTGTAATTCATTTTCTTTATGCGCAATTCCTGTCAATTGCAGATATAATACATAAGATATTTCGTTAAATGGACTATATCCACTGGTGCCATAATAATCCTGTGCCATACCATCATTTATAGAGAAGTGCATAGCAGGAGAGGAAGCATAAACCTTATCAATACGATAAAAACCAGGGTCTGATTTCTTGATGAAAGCAACAGCTTCCTTAGTATAATCATTATAACCTACTTTTTGAGAAAGTTCAGAAGTAGGAATGGTTTGGCGGTCATTGATAGAGATATTGGTCATATACATCAATTCCAAAACGACTAATCCCATAAATAGGTACTTCATATAAACAGGGCTGTTGGGTCTGCCCATAAGGAAAATAAGAACTGCATAACCTAGTATCAATACACTTACCATTGCATAAATAGCAGGTACAATTGATTCTTTATCAGGGAAATAAGGATAATTGAGCAACATGAACAGCACTACTACAGTAGCAATCAATATAATTAGGTTCACCTTTTTATTTTTCAGAATCAAATCGAGTGCCAATAATGAATAATACATCATGAAGAAGGCCACCAGTATGGAGTACCCACGGTAATAATTACCTGTAAATAGCCACAAAGCAAACCTAAAATAAGGGAACATTATTGGGAAAATCCAAAGTGAAATCATCACAATAAAGGCAATTTTCACCTTTTTTGTAAGGAAGGGGAATACCTGTGGCATTAGTATAAGACAAGGGATACCACAATAAAACATAGGTGCTTCAAGGGTATTACTATTTACATTACCTCTGAATTCATTACCTGTTCCTATCAAATCACTTGAGAAGAACCTCATTACACTTGTACCCAATTCTGTAATCTCTTGAAAACGGAACATTGGGGCATTCATGAAAATGTTTACGTATGAAGTATTTCCGCTACCACGTGGGCTCTCAATTAGCTGAACCACGTTTTCAAGTAGGAAAGTGCCACTTACCAATATGGCCAATATCCCTAGTCCTGCAATTTTCAGAAACAAAGGAACTGCCGTTTTGGTATTCATAGATTCGGTTTGGTACAGGCGCAATACCACATAACAAATAAAGAATACACCATAAATAAACAAGTTGAATGGCTGGGAAATGCAGATAAGCGCAATAGCTATAACGAAGGTAAGCCACTTGTTTTTGGAGAATAATAACTCAAAACCTAGAAGCATCAGAGCCATATTAAATGCCTCAAATGAGAAGATATACCAACCACTACCCACTATCATAAATCCGCTGAACGAGAATAATATACCACCAATCATGGCAGAATAGTCACTGATCTTTACAGATTTCAGATAGTAATAGAAGGTA
>CAIWHI010001019.1 GCA_903912435.1 uncultured Bacteroidota bacterium
AGATATCCAGCAATATCACCTCATCGGCCATTGCAAGGCTGGTGGCAAAACCCTCAGCCAGGTCTCTGGTGCGGCTAAATAAGTGCGGCTGGAAAGCCACTGTACATTTCAAACCAGGGAACATCTTTTTGGCACTGCCAATCAATGCCGCCAACTCCTCGGGGTGGTGTGCATAATCATCTATATAGACGATCTTGTCTGTCTTTAAAATATACTCAAACCTGCGGTGAACACCCCTGAATCCTGCTAATGCCGTTCTTACCAAATCATGCTCAATTCCCAGAATCTGTGTAACCGTAATGGCCGCAATAGCATTTTCTACATTATGCAAGCCACCAATAGGTAGGTACATATCGGTAATAGTCCAGTCGATGGCTGTTATGTCAAACAAGTAACCGCCATCCTTCTGCCTCATATTATGTGCAAATACATCTGCCGCCTCAATATCAAGGCTATAACGCATTACATTATCGCTCCAAAGGTCGTCCTGCCTGTGCAGGCCATATTTCACCAACAGGGTACCACCTTCTTTTATATTGTGGGTATACTGGATGAAAGCGTCCTCCATATCCTTTGCCGTACCATATATATCCAGATGGTCAGGGTCCATTGAGGTAAGTACTGCCACATCAGGGAATAATTTCAGGAAACTACGGTCGTATTCGTCGGCCTCAATTACAGCTGTATTATTAGGACTGCTCCAGTAGTTGCATTGGTAATTAGAAGAAATACCCCCAAGGAAAGCATTACAACCATAGCCTGTTTCACGAAGCAAGTAGGCTGTCATGGTAGATATGGTGGTCTTTCCATGGGTGCCGGCAACAGTGATAGCATGCATGGCTTTGGTAATCCATTGCAATACATCACTACGCTTGAATACTGGATAGTTATTGTCCCTGAACCAGTTGAGCTCGGTATGGTTTTTAGGAATGGCAGGGGTATAGATAACCAATTCTGTTTCCTTGTCAGCTAGTGCTATATCATCGGTATAATGTATGGCCATGCCTTCGGTAGCCAGGGTTTTGGTCAACTCTGTTTCGGTTTTGTCGTAACCGTTCACTATTGTACCCTGCTGATGGAAAAAGCGGGCCAGGGCGCTCATCCCAATGCCGCCAATACCAACAAAATACACTCTTTTCAGTTCCCGAACATTCATAACCTTGCGTTTGCTATTTCTATTACCTTATTAGCTATGCGTTCATCAGCATCGCTAATTGCCATTGACTTTATATTGTTACTCATTGCTGCCTGTGCTTTATCATCAGCCAGTAAGGAGATTAATTGCTTGATTAGTTCATTTTTTGCATCACTGTCTTTTACCATCTTAGCCGCATTCCGGCTTACCAGCGACATAGCATTGCTTGTCTGGTGGTCTTCGGCAGCAAAAGGGTAGGGCACAAATATTACCGGTTTGCCAGCGATGCATAATTCAGCTATTGCCAATGCGCCAGCCCTTGATATTACCACCTCAGCCGCGGCATATGCCTTGTCCATATCTGAAATGAAATCCAAAACCTTTACCCTGTCACTGTATTGACCTGCACGTTTTCTTGCTTCTTCAAAGTAAGGTTTGCCAGTTTGCCATATCAACTGCACGTTCTGTTTCATCAGTTCGTCCAGTCCGGCATTCATACTTTCATTAATAGTTTTCGCCCCCAGGCTACCACCAATTACCAATATTGTTTTGATATTGGGTTGAAGATTAAAGAAAGCTTTACCCTCATTTCCTGTACTAGCCATATCTGAAATCTTCTTCCTAACAGGATTGCCGGTATTGGTAATATGTTCCTTTGGGAAGAACTGCTCCATGCCAGGGTAGGCTACACAAACCGATTTAGCTTTTTTGGCCAATATTTTATTGCTTTTACCTGCATAGGAGTTTTGCTCCTGTATCAGGGTGGGTATGTTCATCCCTTGTGCTGCATTTAGCATAGGGAAACTAGCGTAACCACCTACACCCATCACCGCATTTGGATTGAACTGTTTCAATATATTACGAGCCTGGAACCGGCTTTTAATCAATTTATAAGGTAAGGACAGGTTTTTGAGGAGGCTAGACCTGTTGAAACCGGCAATATCCAGCCCCACAATATCAAAACCTTCCTGTGGCACCTTCTCCATTTCCATCTTGTCCTGAGCACCTACAAACAACAATTTCGTGCCAGGCCTGAGGCGCTGCAAAGCATGCCCTACAGCTACCGCCGGGAATATATGCCCGCCGGTGCCTCCTCCTGCTATTATTACACGTAATTGATCCATATCCTATTATATTGCGGGTATTGGCCCGTTGTTTTTTACTCGTGGTGTCCTTTGTTTCCTTTCTACTTTTATTTCACTTTGTATTCCTGGGTCAGGGGTTATGCTTTCTTGCTCTTGTACTGGTGGTTCTACTGGTTCGGCATTTACCTTCCCTTTTCTTTCCCCTTCCATCTCATCTACATAGCGGCTTACACTAAGTATAATGCCGATGGCTATACTTGTGAACCATATTGACGAACCACCCATGCTTATCATAGGCAGGGTAAGACCGGTTACCGGAACCAAATGCACATTCACCGCCATATTCAGCATAGCCTGGAACACCAGAGTAATGCTCAGTCCCACAGCCAGGAATGCTCCAAAAGCATAGGGACAACGTTTAAATATCAATATACTCCTCCACAGGAAAAGCAGGTAAAGCATTACCACTACACTGCCACCCAATAGGCCATACTCTTCAATAATTATTGAGAATATGAAGTCGGAGTAAGGGTGTGGCAAAAAGTTCTTTTGTAAGCTCCTGCCTGGTCCTCGTCCGGTGAATCCACCATTTGCAATAGCTATTTTGGCTTGTTGCACCTGATATACATCTTCATGTTCGCCTTCAGCTTTTTTGCCTCCGGCAAAGTCTTCAATTCTTTTTTCCCATGTTTTGGCACGGCCCAGGCCGGTTACCTTTGAGATAAAGAACAGCATGGTAACACTCATAATGCCAACCGCTGCCAATAAGAACAAGTGCTTCATCTCTACCCTGCCTATATAGAACAGGATACTACAGGTGATACCTAGCATCAGGGCTGTTGACAAGTTAGCCGGTGCAATAAACAGGCAGGTAAGCAACATAGGTACCAATACAGGTACAAATCCTTTTCTCAGGTCTTTAATCACACTCTGTTTCATGCTCAGCATACGGGCCAGGAACATAAATAGGGCGAGTTTTGCAAGGTCTGAAGTCTGGAAGGTGAGGTTGATTACAGGTAATTTAATCCACCTGGAGCCCTCATTTAAACTTGTTCCAAATATCAATGTATATAAAAGCAGGGGCAGACTAAGCAAGTAGAGTACCACCGAAACCCTTGCGAACTTGGTGTAATTAACCCTATGTACCCAATAAATAATCATCAATCCCAGGGCTAATACCATCAATTGCTTGATCATGTAATAGTTGGAATTCTTCTCCATTCTATATGCCAAAGAACCTGTAGAACTATACACCGCAAGTAGGCTGATAAAGGACAATACCAATACAACGCCCCAGATTACCTGGTCGCCTTTGGTCTTTGTCAGCAACTTTTGCATGTGTACACTCATTATACTAAAAAATAGCGGAAATATATTCCAAATTAAGAAATTCGACTCAAGCACTTATCCACTTATCCACATTTTGGGGATTTTGTAGTATTATAGGTTCCTTACAGCCTCTTTAAACTGTATTCCACGGTCTTCAAAGTTGTTAAACCTGTCGAAACTTGCGCATGCAGGTGATAATAGTACAATATCACCATTGTCGGCAAGTGAATAGGCTGCAAGCACAGCCTCGGTTGCCGATGTGGTATCAATAATGTTTTCCATCACACTATCGAAGGCTGCATGTATGGGCGAATTATCTTTACCAATGCAAATGATGGCTTTTACTTTCTCCTTCACCAGCTCCATGATTTCGTTATAGTCATTGCCCTTGTCCTGCCCACCCAGGATAAGGATGGTAGGTTTCTTCATGCTTTCCAGGGCATACCAAACCGAGTTGACATTAGTGGCCTTACTATCGTTAATGAAGGTTACCCCGCGAATCGTTGCCACATACTCCAATCTGTGATCAAGACCCACAAAACCAGTAAAATATTCCCTCAATTTAGACTGTCGTACGCCCGCAATATTTGCTGATATTCCCGCCGCCATACTGTTATATTGATTGTGTTTGCCTATTAATGTTAAGTCGTGGATAGACATATTGCTTTTCTCTCCGTCGTAATTCAGGTACATGCGCTCGTTACTGATATGGCCGCCTTCGTTTTCGGTGTTTTGTTCGTTCATTGTAATGTAAATAATTTTGGAGTGAATGGAATGGGTACTCAAGTAGTCTTTTATTACCGTGTCGTCAATGTTTACTACAAAGACATCATCCGGCGTTTGGTTGTGTGTTATTCTAAATTTAGACGCTATATAATTCTCAAATTTGTAATCGTACCTGTCTAGATGGTCGGGCGTAATATTTAATAAAACAGACACATCCGGTCTGAAAGTTTTTATATCATCGAGCTGGAAACTGCTGATTTCCATCACATACCATGCACATGGTTTGATTGCTATTTGCTTCGCAAAGCTGATACCAATATTGCCCACCATAGCCACATCGTAGCCTGCCTTATTGAGCAGGTGCCAGGTAAGCTTTGTAGTGGTGCTTTTGCCGTTGCTACCTGTAATGGCAATAATCTTACTATCACCCTTATACCTGTAGCCAAATTCAATTTCACTAATCACTTCAATATTGGCAGCGCGTATTTGTTTTACAATGGCTACTTTTTCGCTAATGCCGGGACTCTTAACAATACAGTTAGCATTCAGTAATTTTTCGATAGTATGCTGCCCTTCTTCAAACTCAATACCAGCCTCCGCAAGCACTGTACTGAATTGTTCCTTAATACGCCCTCCATCGCTAACAAAAACGTCCCACCCTTGCTGCTTACCAAGCAAGGCTGCGCCAACACCGCTTTCGGCGGCACCAAGTATTACCAGGCGTTTTTGTTGTGTGCTCATTATTGAATTTTTAATGTTACGATACTCATTATTGCCAGTAGTATTCCTATAATCCAGAAGCGGGTAACAATCTTTGCCTCATGGTAGCCCTTTTTCTGGAAGTGGTGGTGCAATGGTGCCATCAGGAATATCCTCCGGCCCTCGCCATACTTCTTTTTTGTTCTTTTAAAATTCCAAACCTGAATCACTACCGAGAGGTTCTCCACCAGGAAAATGCCACAGATAATGGGTATCAGTAATTCTTTGCGGATAATAATAGCCAGGGACGCAATGATGCCACCCAGGGCCAGACTTCCAGTATCGCCCATGAACACCTGAGCAGGGTAGGCATTGTACCATAAGAAACCCACACATGCCCCTACAAAAGCTCCGATGAATATGGACAATTCGCCAAGGTTGGGTATATCCATAATATTGAGGTAGCCAGCGAACAAGTAGTTGCCCGATAAGTAAGCAAACAAGCCCAGGCAAACGCCTATAATAGCTGAAACCCCAGTTGCCAAGCCATCAACCCCATCGGTAATATTGGCACCATTTGATACTGCTACAATAATGAAGATGACAAACAGGATATAGATAAATGGAGTAGTGTATTCAATATACTTTTCACCAAATATTGCCGCTATCTTTTCATAGCTGAACTCGTGCGACTTAACGAATGGTATGGTGGTGGTGGCGGTCCTTACATTCACATAGTTTTGCAATTTTCCATTTTCATCCTTACGGCTGAAACGGCCTACTTCCAGTTTCTCGGCTGCATTATAAGTGCCACTCTCACTGCCTTTTAATTGGCGACTTACCACTACATGGTTATTATAATACATGGTAAGGCCTACTATAATACCCAGGCCTACCTGACCCATTACCTTGAACTTACCAGCAAGGCCTTCCTTGTTCTTTTTGAATACCTTGATATAATCGTCGAGGAAACCAACAAGACCCAACCAAACTGTAGATACCAGCATCAGTACTATATATACATTCAGCACTCTTGCAAATAACAGTGTAGGTATGATGATAGCTGCGATTATGATTAATCCTCCCATAGTTGGGGTGCCTTTTTTCTGGGTTTCGCCAGCAAGGCCCAGGTCGCGCACTGTTTCGCCTATTTGCTTGTACCTAAGGAAGTCAATAAGGCGCTTGCCCATAACCATAGATATAACCAACGACAGGATGATAGCCATAGCAGCCCTGAATGTTATATAATTAAACAATCCGGCCCCTGAAAGGTGGAAAGTATCGCGCAGGTATGTGAACAGATAGTACAGCATTTAGGCCTGTTATTTATTTAATGATTCAAATGTTTCCAATAATATTTCGCGGTCATCAAAGTGGTGTTTTACTCCTTTTATTTCTTGATAGGTTTCGTGGCCCTTGCCTGCAATAAGTATTATATCTCCTGGTTGGGCCAGTGTTATAGCAACTTTTATAGCTTCTTTCCGGTCTGTTATCTTAATGCTTTTCCTTTTTTGGCTATCCGTTAGCCCTGCTTCCATTTCCTTCAATATTATTTCAGGGTCTTCACTCCTTGGGTTGTCTGATGTAAGGATGGCTTTTGAGCTATGCTTGCAAGCCACTTGTGCCATTATAGGGCGTTTGGTAGTATCCCTATCTCCACCACAACCTACCACAGTAATCACTTGTTGTCCTTCCTTACGGAATTGGTTGATAGTTGCCAATACATTAATCAATGCATCAGGAGTATGGGCATAATCCACAATTCCCAGGATATTATCATTCTTAGACATGGTGGTTTCAAACCTGCCGGCAGCACCTTTTAGTTTGCTAAGGATGGCCAGTATGTCCATATCTTTTTCACCCAATAATTTTGCCGCACCATAAACCGCAAGCAGGTTGTAGGCATTGAATGTACCTATCATCCTTAAATAAGCTTCGTGCTTATCTATATTCATCACAAGGCCGGTAAGGTTGTTTTCAAGCACCTTTCCTTTTATTGTTGCAGGAACCCTGAGACTATATGTACACCTGAGTGCGTTAGTATTCTGTAACATAACCAGGCCTCTTTTGTCATCTGCATTAGTGAGGGCAAAAGCAGAAGGTGGTAAATCATCAAAGAATTGTTTCTTAACCCTTATATATTCGTCGAATGTTTTATGATAATCAAGATGGTCGTGGGTGATATTGGTAAATACACCACCGGCAAACCTAATGCCTGCAATACGGTGTTGGTGCACTGCATGAGAGCTTACCTCCATAAATGCATGGGTGCAGCCTGCCTCCACCATGCTAGCTAATAGAGCCTGTATCGAAATTGCATCAGGAGTTGTATGGGTAGATACCTCGGCCTTATCATGTATGAAATTCTGAACCGTAGATATCAAGCCGCATTTATGTTCCAGGCTTTCGAAAAGTTGATAGAGTAGGGTGGCAGTAGTGGTTTTCCCATTAGTGCCGGTAATACCTGTTATCTTCAATTTTTTTGATGGGAAACCGTAAAACGCATCTGCGATTAGCCCTGTGGCTTGTGCACTGTCGGCTACCTGCACATAAGTAATGTCTTCTTTGATGATATCAGGGAGTGTTTCGCAGATAATCACCATTGCACCCAGTTCAAGTGCTTTTTCAATAAAAGCATGGCCATCGGACAATGTGCCGCGAACTGCAATAAATGTGCCTCCCACTGTTACCTTGCGCGAATCGATAGATAAGCTGCCTACAGTAGCTGCGGTGCTCCCCAATACCTTCAGGGGATTTACATTTACCAATATGTCTTTTAGTGTTGACATTAACTTAGTTGTATTATTATTTTTTGTCCTTTAGTTATACTTGTTCCTGCAATTATCGACTGTGACTGTACTTTACCCTTACCTAGTATTTCTACGTTTAATCCGCATGTTTCAAGTAGATAAACCGCATCTTTCAGGCTCATTCCTTTTACATCGGGTACTATATTTCTGTAAATTTTTTGAGGCTGTATACTTACATGTTTATTAGAGTCTGTCTGCATCAGCATCATAGTATTAGCGTGGTCGGTATGGATGGGTGTCTTTTTGCCTATGGCGCCAAGCATTACTTCATAATTGCGAGCAGTGGCTGCCTTAGCAGGCATAGCACCTACACCATTTTTTGCCAGGCTATCTAGTGGTGCTGACCATGCACCCATGTTTTCAGAGAAAATCTTATCTGCCACCATCCTGAATACAGGTGCGGCAATAGTGCCACCATAATAAGCTGCTGAGTGTGGCCTGGTGCGTATCACCACACAAATAGTATACTTTGGTTGGTCGGCAGGAATGAATCCTACAAATGAACCCTGGTAAACTCCATCGGTATAACGAATGCCCTTATCTGCAACCTGGGCAGTACCTGTTTTACCTGCCATAGTATAAAAAGGTGATTCTATTCCTTTTGCAGTGCCTTCTGTTACCACAGCGCGCATGCATTTCTTCAACTGGCTAACTACATTAGAATCAGCGATTTTTTCAATCAGTGTTGGTTCGAAATTCTGCACCGCCTTGCCATACTCTTTAATAGAGCTCACCAAATATGGCTTCATCATGTTGCCATTATTAGCAATGGCATTGTAAAGCATGCATGTATGCAATGGGGAAATTAGCACTCCATAGCCTGTTGCCATCCATGGTAGGGAAGTATTGCTCCACGATGCACTGCCTGGTTTGGTAATTACAGAATTACGCTCCCCTGGGAGGTCGATACCAGTAGGCTTATCCAAATGAAGTGAAATCAGATGGTTCACATACTTCATAGGCTGGTCTTTATAGTAGGTATAGGCCAATTTTGCCATTGCTGCATTGCTTGATTCAGCATAGGCTTTCCAAATGGTCATGAGATGGAGACCCGGATGAGAGTCTTTCATAACCCTGTTTCCGAAATGGATGGCACCACCTTCGGCATCAACCATATTATCTACATTAATCAGCTTGTCATTCAATAGGGAAAGCAGGGTAACCAATTTGAAGGTAGAGCCTGGTTCAGTAGGTATCATTGCATAATTGAAGTCTTCCCAATAGGTACTATCAGGTTGACGACCCAAATTTACCAGCGTGCGAATTTTACCAGTTTTTACCTCCATTACAATACAGGTTCCGTATTGGCACTTGTATTTATCAAGGATACTCATCAGTGCATGTTCGGCCACATCCTGAACATTGATATCTAACGTAGTTACCACGTCCTTGCCATTCTTAGGGTCTACTTCCGAACCGTCTACAGGTACCCAAAGGTTGCCAGAAGACTTCTGTACTACACGGCGGCCATTTTCTCCTTCCAGTTCATCATTGTAAGCAGCCTCAAGACCCGAAGAATTAGTACTATCCCTAAAAACGCCTATGGTTCTATACCCAAGAATATTATATGGGGTTACCCTCTTCTCTTTCGACTCGGCAATGAACCCGCCATATCCCTTTCCTTTATTGAATATTGGGAAATTTCGTAGTGACTCATATTGGCTATACTTAAGCTTGCGGCCTAATAGGTAGTACTTGTTATTCTCGTTATAGGCTTGTATAAATTCTTCTTTGTATTGCTCAGATGTTTGGTCGCCAAACAGGTTAGAAAGGCATAATGCAAGGGTGTCAATTTTTTTTGCAAATAAACCCGAATCAATTACTGAAAAATCAATATGTACTTCAAATTCAGGAATAGATGAGCTTAATAAGGTGCCATCCTCGGTATAGATATTGCCACGCTCAGCCAATAGGGTATCAAAACGGGTATGCATCTCCTTAGCCATAGCACGAAGCCTTGGCCCTTCCTTCACCTGTATGATAGCTGCTTTTATGATTATTGCAGCACCAAACAGGCAGATGAAAGTGAATGCTATATACACCCTGAATCGTATGTCTTTGGCTATTTTCAATTATTCTCGTTCGTTTATATCTATAAATATTTATGGCATTCAGGCTATAGCCTGTTATTGTTTTTAATACTCGTTTTATGCTATTTTTTGATTTTGTAAGCCGGTAGCAATGATGGTTTTAGACCTATACCCTCTGCGTTTTTTATCACCTGGGCTTCGGCCTTTACAAACATCAGTTGCGATTTCACATCCATGTATTTCCACCTCAGTTCTTTCAATATCCTGTTTTGGGCATTCAGCTCGCGTTGCATTTCTATGGCGCGGTGGCTATTGCTTATATACAGTACGCAAAGCAGTACTATGAATGCGAGGAATGGGATATTGTTTACAATTGCTTTATAAGATACTTTCTCCACTAGCGACTTCCAGTCGTTTCTAACCCTTTGGGCAGGTGTCAGTAACAATGGCTGACTATTTTTTTCCTCACTACTCATATCTTCAATTGTTTGCTTGTTGCCCGTTTATTCTTCCTTCCTTTTTTATTAGGTTGGTTGGTTCTTTTCTGCTACCCTCAGCCTGGCACTCCTGGCCCTTGGGTTTCGTTTTATTTCTTCTTCAGTTGGTTCTATTGGTTTTTGGTTTATAGGGTGTAGTGGCGGTATTGTTGCCTCCTCATATTCTCCCTGTTCATCCCATCGTCCTTTTCTAGTATACTGCTTTACAATCCTGTCTTCAAGCGAATGGAAGGAGATAACACTCAGCCTTCCACCTTGTTTAAGGCATTTTGCAGCCTGCTCCAGAAAATCTTTCAATGCGCCCAACTCATCATTCACCTCTATTCTCAATGCCTGGAATACCTGAGCCAGGTATTTGTTGGGGTTGCCCCTCATCACCGGTGTCAGCATAGCTTTCAGTGCACCTATTGTTTGTATGGTTGGCCCCTTCTGCATGCCGGCAATATGTTTGGCCAGTTGTTTTGAGTTCCTCACTTCGCCATATTGCTCAAAAATCTGGTGTAACTGCGCCTCTGAATAGGTCTTGATCACCTGGGCTGCTGTCTTCTCTCCCCGCCTATCCATTCTCATATCCAGCGGACCGTCGAACCGGGTTGAAAACCCCCTTTCTGCGGTGTCGAACTGGTAAGAACTTACCCCAAGGTCGGCTAATATTCCATCCACCTCCTTGTAGCCATGCAGCCTCAAAAACCTCGACATGAACCTGAAATTTTCGGTTACAGGTATCAGTCGTTCATCTTCAGGCTTGTTCTGCCATGCCTGTGCATCCTGGTCGAAGGCGATTAACCTCCCCTCAGGGCCTAGCTTTTCCAGAATCAGGCGGCTATGTCCACCACCACCAAAGGTGGCATCTACATAAACTCCGTTTTCTTTGATGGCCAATCCGTCAACTGCCTCATTTAAAAGAACTGTAGTATGGTAAAAACCAGGTTTATCCATCTTAGATATTATCAAACAGGTTAGGGTAATCTTTATTCATATCCTCAGCCAGTTTGCTAAATCCTGGGGTATTCTGGTTCATATAGTTATTGAAGTTGTCCTTATCCCATAGCTCCATTTTATTGCCCAGTGAGTTAAGAACAGCATCTTTTTTAATTCCGGCATATTCCATCAGGCCCTTTGGTATCAGTATGCGGTCAGCACCATCTACCTCTACTATTGTTGCTCCATTAAGAAATATTCTTTTAAAATCCCTCACTTTAGGATTAAAATCGTTAATAGCGATTACTTTTGCTGCTAATGGTTCCCATACATTCATGGGCCATATAGTGAGACAATTTTCAAAGCCGCGGTTAATGACAAACTTTTCCCCCATCCCTTCAGCGAGTTGCTTCCGGAATCCCGATGGAAGTAGAAATCGATTCTTAGAATCGATAGCTACGTCATATTCACCGAAGAGGTTGGTCATTTATTGCGAAATTGATTTTATTGACAGAATTAGACACAAAATAACACAAATTCCCACAAATTTGGGCAAAAATAATACGGCATATTTATCCACAGCAGGCTAAATGGCCTGAAAACCTTTACTGTATTGCGTTTCAGCCCTTTTGGGCTATGGTTTGTGTGAAAAGCCTGTTAGTATCCTGTGCAAAACTGTGGATAACCTGTTATTGGCATAGGAAAATACCCCAATTTGCCCCACTTTTGGCCTAAAGTGGCTTTAGTATAAAAATCGAAAAAATACAATCAGGAATTATTTTGTTGAAATAGGGAATTTAACCTCAAAAAAGTGTACTGGAAATTCTTGGTTTTGGTGGGAAAAAATGTCGAAAAAGCACCGATATGGCGTGTTTTTAGAAAAAATGGGTAATTTTTCGTGCTAATTATTCTGAATTGGGTGCTTTAATGTAGGCAATTCTTTGGCTTCGCGCTTGATAATATACACTGCGGATTCATCTACAGTAATTCCTCTTCCCCACTTCATAGCATATACTTTGGTGAATTCTGCTCCATAATAGAGTATCATGGCTGAATAGTATATCCAGGTAAGTAATAGAATAATAGATGCAGCAGCTCCATACGCATTGATGCTTTTGGTAATGCCCAGGTAATAACCAATAAGGAACTTGCCAATAAGGAAGAGTACTCCTGTAAATGCTGCACCAATCAAGGCATCAAGCCAGGAAATTTTGGCATCTGGAAGTACTTTGTAAATTATCCAAAACAGGAAAGTAACTACCAAATACATGAGGCCGATGTTAGCCCCTTTCAGCAGCACAATATCAGCATCGCCCAGGAAACGGTCGAGCCTACTATTCAGCAAATCAATTAATAGGTTGAGTATCAATGATACAAACATCAGCAAACCCAGGCCTAATACCAATACAAATGATAGCAGCCTGTCGGTAATATACTTTAGCCAACTCCTTTTAGGTTTAGCCCTTACCGACCAGATATAATTGATGGAACTTTGGATTTCAGTAAATATCCCTGTGGCACTAAATGCAAGTACCAGGCCACCTATTATCCCAAACAAGGTAGTTTTGTTCTGATGGCTGATGTTTTCTAAAATGCTTTGCAACTGTGCAGCCCCTGAAACTCCGATAACACCCCCTAATTTCTCGAAAATACTGGAGGTTACATACGGTTTTTTATAAAAAAAATCCATTAGTGTAATGATTACCAGTAGTAGTGGTCCAATGGCAAAAATGGTATAATAGGCCAGGGATGCACTTAACTTAGTAGCATGGTCATCTCCAAATTCATTTCCTGCTTCAATCAGAATATCATAAAATTTCCGGAAAATGGTGGCCATAAGATGGAGGTGATGTATTTACTAAGATGCAATTTACACAAACTATTGCTTAGGTGGGTTGATTTTTGAGACCAGTTAGCCTACATAGGCCATTCATAGCCTTCTTCAACAATTATCCTTAATCTGTCTACCAGCATTAACGTGGCTGGGCAATAGGTAAGATTATTTTTGAAGGTTTCATTATACTGGTCGAAAGACTTTTTGGTATGGTGGGGAAAATCGGCACAGTCTTTTGGGCGCACCTCATAGATGGAGCATTTATTATCTTCCAGGAATTGGCAAGGCAAGGATACATTGATCCAGTCGCCCGATTCAGCTTCTTTCCTCAACCATCTATCCCTGAATTCTCTGCGTGTGATACCCAGGTGGGTGGATATCCGATCTATATCAGATTTAAGGTAGGTAGGTGTCATTTTTTTACAACAGTTAGCACATTCGGTGCAATCTACTTCCTTCCATATTTCAGCATCTGTTTCTGCTACCAATTCGCGCATCCCGTCAGGTACAATATCATCGAATTTATCCAGGAAAAGAGATAAGGACCTCTTTTTTCTTGCTGCTGTTATCCTGAATTTTTTAAGGTCCATAAGTATTGTAAATGTAGGGCTAAAGGCTATATCATTGCATTTTATGTGGTAAATATTTTATGAAAGATTAGGCGGATGTGCTTATAGTCCCCAAAATAGCGATAACTAAAACAACCTTTTATCTTTC
>CAIWHI010001020.1 GCA_903912435.1 uncultured Bacteroidota bacterium
ACATGGTAGCTATAATGTGCAATCTGTCGATTAATGGCTTCTACTACGGTATGACCCTCATTACGGATGTAGACGATTTCCTCCAGGTCGGCATCGGTCATAGAGTCGAGGGCATTGAATAGGCATTGCCACCCATCTTCCCATTGTTTCATCAAAACATCCCTGGCGAGAACATCATTTTCAAATTCTGCATCCCTTTGCCTCCACGGTTTTTCACCGTCTGTGGTGAGGAAATCGGTCCAGCGGCTAAGCATATTACCCCACAAATGTTTCACTATGGTAGCTATGCTGTTACTGTCCTCATTGGCCTGCCAATTGAGTTGCTCATCAGCCACCTGTGCCATTGCTTTTTCGCCTAGTTGTTTATAGAGCATAAACAGGCGGTTGGTGTTTTGAATATAGTTCATTGCTTTAGTATAAAGTAGTAAGTAGAAAGAAGTAAGACGTTTTTTAGTACATAGTAGGTAGTACCTAGTAAATAGTATGGTTTTGGGAATTGTTTTTTAGATAAATGACTACCCATAAATATCAGGCCTTACTAATTCCATAATGCGCTCGGGGTTGCAGGTCACGAAGCCGAATTTTGCATAGAGTCCCTGACCACCTTTGGTTACCAGATTCAGGCTTATGTTTTTTGCCCAGCTTAAATTTAATAGTGGTTCCAATAGGGCAATGCATAGTCCTTGTCCACGGAATTCTTCCAATACATATACATCAGCAAGGTAGCCATGCACTGTATAATCGGTGATGATGCGGGCATAAGCTATCTGTCTGTTGCCATGGAGGATTCCAATACAATAGGAGTTTTCAAAGCCACGATTGAACGTTTCGTAGGGTATGCCCTTGCACCAGTAAGCCTCCTCAGTGAGCCATTTATGTATCTGGGCACGCTTCATCAAGTCCTTTTGGGAAGTAACCAGATACTCTTTGCCACTTATTACTGCTGTATGGTGGATTTTCTCATTCTTGGTTTTCCATGCATTTGGGTCTTCTGCCATGCTCGCCCTGCCCATAAACCGCTCCGGGAATTTGGGAGGATTAAAGCCATATTGGGCATATAACCATTGTGTATCCTTGGTACGCAGGTTGATACGTCTTAGACCTTTTACCCAGTCAAGCCCCAAAAGCTGGTCCATCATCAATTTACCCAACCCTTTTCTCCTATGCGGTGCCTCCACATATACATCCATCAGATAGGCATAGGTAGCAAAGTCGGTTACCATACGTGCGAAACCTATCTGATGTCCATTATGCAATAGCCCTATGCAAAAGGAATGTTGGAATGCTGAAAGAAATCTTTCATAATCCATTTTCAGTGCCCAATAAGCTTCTTCCGTAAGCCACCTGTGTATTTCGGTGGTATTCATCAGGTCTTTATTGGTGGTAAGGGTATATACCCTGCCCTCTATTGAGGTTTCATAATCCGCAATATGCATAGTAGGTGAATTGTGGTAGATAAATTGCGCCTAAGGAACATTGTCAAAATAACTTCCACAAGTTAGGCGAAGTAATTATTTGTTTTTTCAAGGCACAAAATCTGCGAATATGCTAATATTTAAAGACTTTTGTAACGCAGAAAAAGCGAATAAGAACGAGCATAACGTGGAAATTATTTTGACAATATTCCTAAATTACAAAGTAAAATTCCAATGGTGCTTATCTTCTGCTACTCCCTTTCTTATATCGAGCAGGGCTTTCTGTAGTTTGAACATCATTGCATCGGGCTCTATATAGCATTTATACTCCTTGTGCCCAATTGCAATAATTTCTATTGGGGCTACTACTGCTGCCGTACCTGCACCGAAAGCCTCAACCCTTACTCCGTTTTCAAACGCATTGATGAGTTCGTTATAGCTCATCTGCCTGGTTTCTACGGTTACACCTAGGTCGTGGGCTATGGCTATTAGTGAGTCACGGGTCACACCATCAAGGATGGTGCCTGAAAGCTCTGGGGTAATGAGGGTATTATTGATATAGAACATGGCATTCATAGTGCCTGACTCTTCAATAAATTCATGATGCACTGCATCGGTCCATAAAACCTGGTCATAACCGGCTTCTTTGGCAAGCTGCGTTGGGTAAAATGCCCCACCATAGTTGCCTCCACATTTTGCAGTACCAGTACCACCATTAGCTGAACGCACATAGGTAGTTTCAATTTTCACCTTAAGTGGATTGGTGTAATATTGGAACGCAGGGCTGCACACCACCATAAACAAGTATTCATCTGATATTTTCACTCCAATCCTTGGTTCGGTAGCAATCATAAATGGCCTGATATACAAAGAACCATCACCCCGTGGCACCCAGTCAGCATCCAATTCTACTAACTGCCTGATAGCCTCTGTAAATAGCTTTTTTGGTACCGATGGCATACACATACGTTCTAAAGATTTCAGGAACCTTTCGTGGTGCTTGTCCATCCTAAAAATGCTGATTTTGCCATTATCCATCACAAAAGCCTTCATGCCTTCAAACACTGTTTGCCCATAATGGAGGCAAAGTGACAGAGGACTTAGAACAAGGTCCTGAAAAGGAGTGATACGGGCATTTTGCCACTTACCATCGCTATACTCAGCTATAAACATGTGCTCAGTAGGCACCTTACCAAAAGGAAGAGTTTTTGTGTCAGTCACTACTCTTTCGGTTTGGCTGGTAATCAAAATAGTGTGTTCCATAATTCTGTTGTTTTAGATTGTTTATAATTCTGCCGGTACAATTTCAGGATGTGCCCCGGTAATAGTTAGTTCTTCATTATTCTTTATTGATGCTCTGTGTTGTACTCTATACCCTTTATTCACCAGGAATACGCTCAGCACTATGGTGCCAAAAGCCATAATAGTATATATGTCCAGTTTTTCCCCTAGTACTATATAACCTGTTATCACTGCTATCATGGGGTTGATATAGGCATATAACGTTGCTATACCTACAGGTAGTGTGCTTAGTGCATACATATAAGCCGCATATGCCAATACCGAACCGAAGATGATGAGGTAAAGCAAGGCGAGGAGTCCATCACGGTTCCATAATTGCAAATCGGTATAATTATCGGCCATAGGGCTAATGATAAGCATAAACAGGCCACCAAAAAACAACTGCATACCGGAATTGAGAAATGAATTTACAGGGTCTACATTTTTCTTATTTACCATACTACCCAGAGCCCATGAAGCTGTAGCAACCAGTACAGCCATCATTCCCCATAAGTAGCTAGGCTTGGCAATGTCGGCGATATTCTGCCTGAAAATAAGCCCTACTCCTAATACCCCCATTAGCATGCCTACTACTATCAATACATTGAACTTGTCCTTACGGGAAATGAACAGATTAAACAGCACAGCAAACAAGGGCATTAAAGAACAGATTAGAGCCGCTACTCCACTAGGTATATATTTTTCGCCCCAGGTCACAAAGCCATTTCCTACTGATAGCATCAGGAAGCCTACCAACATCTGCCGGAGGATGTTTCCACCACTCAGATCAGTTTTCTTATTAATTACCAATGCCCCGGCCATTAGGATGATACCTGCTATGGATTGCCTCACCCCTGCAAACAAATATGCCGGATAATGTATTACCCCTATCCTTATAGCGAGGTAGGTGGTTCCCCAAACAATGCAGATGAAGATGAGGGCTATGTAGGCTTTGGCGTTTTTCAATGTAAAAGTTAAATGTTAAAAGTTAAAAAGTGATTGAGTATAAAGTATTATTTAGAAAGTAGAAAGACAGACTTTGGTAAAATGTTTGAATGATTACATGTCTTCAACTTCCCTTTGGATTCCTTGATTCTTCCTTTTTTATGAACCAATAAAATCGCGACACAAAAGTGGAAAATATTTTTGAACCAAAACAGATACAATTTCCACAATTTTGACCATAACAGTTTGGAGAATTGTTATTAGTTTTGTGCTAGCGTACTAGAAATAAGGGTAAATAGACCTAATCCTATTGGATTTTGTGCTTTTTCAAGGCATGTAAGGGTGTGATGAAACGAGTATTTTGATATTTATTTTACAAAAATATGACAATTAGAGCAGGATGAAAGCAGTTTC
>CAIWHI010001021.1 GCA_903912435.1 uncultured Bacteroidota bacterium
AACTATCATGTATTTTCCAAATATTTTACTTGAAACAATATTTTTATAACCTTACGTCTTTTATTGTTAAACCCATTTATCTGGTGTGCAGTTCTTTCTTAGTAAAGTCTATTAATTTCAATGTACTATTTGATTTACCTTCCATGGTTCACCAGTTGCTGTAAAATCTGGAGAATTGGTTAAAGGTTCCACTAAAATTGATACTTATTTACACCTTCCCATAGCTTAATAAGCATCATCTCATCTGTGCGCAAAATATCAACATTATCGGGCAGGTGACTAATTGGCAAATAACTGAAAATGAGCAGAGAAAAAGTTATTACCTGCGTTTATCTTCTGAAGTCACAAAGTATTGATTATGAGAATTTAATATTAAGATAACCTAGCTAGTTAAACCTGTGGATTACTTTTGCACAGTCTAAAAATTAGATTATTCTTTATGAAAAAATTAATTTATTGCTTATCAATGCTGGTTACTGTTGCGGGCTTTTCAGCTAATGCACAGGATGACAAATCTATTATGGGTGCAGGGGCTACTTTCCCAAATCCATTGTATTCAAAGATGTTTTCTGAATACAATAAAAAAACCAGTGTAAAAGTAAATTATCAGTCTATTGGTTCTGGTGGTGGTATTCAACAGCTTACTGCCAAAACAGTTGATTTTGGTGCATCAGATGCTGTATTGAATGGCAAACAAGACTCAGCTCTGTCTGCTCCTGTGGTGCATATTCCTATTACTGCCGGTGCAGTGGTAATTGTATACAACCTGCCTGAAGTAAAAGAAGCAATAAAACTAACTCCAGATGTTCTTGCTGATATCTTCCTGGGTAAAATCACTAAATGGAATGATTCAAGAATTATGGCTATTAACAAAGGTTTGAAATTGCCTGGTACAAGCATTATGATTTCCCACCGTTCCGATGGTTCTGGTACTACTAATATCTTCTCTACCTACCTTTCAAAAGTGAGTGCAGAGTGGAATAGTAAAGTGGGTAAAGGTTCATCTATCAACTGGCCAGTAGGTCTGGGTGGTAAGGGCAATGAAGGTGTTGCAGGAACTGTAAAGCAAACTCCTGGTGCTATTGGATATGTTGAGCTGGCGTATGCAAAGCAGAACAATATGGCTTTTGCTACCCTGCAAAATAAGTCAGGTAAATTCATTGTTCCATCAGTAGAATCAACAAGTGCTTCTGCAAAAATTGATATACCAGAAGACGGTAAAGTATCATTGACTAATACTGATGCAAAGGACGGTTACCCAATAGCTGGTTTCACATGGATACTAGTTTACAAAGAACAAAACTATGGTGGCCGTAGTGCCGGAAAAGCTAAAGAAATGATGAAATTGATTGAGTGGATGGTACATGATGGTCAGCAATATTGCGAACCTCTTACTTATTCTCCATTACCAAAAGCGGCAGTAAAAGTTGCTGAAAAAATCATTAAATCAGTTACTTATGGTGGCAAATCTGCACTAAAGTAATTACAAAATATACACATGGCATTTTAATTAGCCCGCAAGTGATTGCGGGCTAATTAATTTTTAGCTAAGCTCAAAATTAGGAGCTACAGATTTAGCATGTGACATATGACCATTATAAACAGCGTAAAACACCTAAAACCCTTTAAGATTAGTCTACTAAATTTTGTTCCAATCAAAACATAAGACAAGCATTATTTTAGCGGCTTATTGCAGTGGGTAACCAAGGCATAAAGAATTTGCAGTAATGCTAAATTGTGTATATTTGTAAGCGAAGCTTAAATATAGTGCTGGTGGTTTTTGTGTATTAGGATTGAGCAAAAAATTTTCAGGTCGCGGAATTGTGACTTTCAGGAAACATTAAAAATTACATTTATGAAAAATCCGGCTACTATTTTTATCATTGTTCTACTCATTATGGCACTACCATCTACCCTATTTGCATGGGGCAGGCCTGGTAAGCATGTTAGATATATTAAGTGCAAGTGTGAAAACACAAAATATATACCACCAGCCGAAAGGGAGAAGCCATGTTGCAAACACAATAAATATAACGAAGGGCATGTGCGCTACCACTGGAGGAGTTTTTCCCACAGGTAATTGGTTTTCCTGTCTTATTTTTTTAATAGCCAAATACAGTTGAATAAGTAAATAATGGTAATGATATTTTTCATTACCGAATAGATCAAAGCAAGATACCATTGCTGTAATGAGTTTCACATTTCTTATGCTTCTCAGCTTTTTGTTCCCACCAAAAAATGGAGACCTCCCTAAAACTATTTATGAGTTTAAGGTAGCATCACTCTCAGGTGGCAGTATTGATTTTAATGATTTTAAGGGTCAAAAAATACTAATTGTGAATACAGCCTCAAAATGCGGCTTTACCCCACAATATGAGGCCCTTGAGAAAATCTACGAAAAATATAAGAGCAAACTTGTAATTGTTGGTTTTCCGGCAAATAACTTTCTTTTCCAGGAACCGGGTAATGATGAAAAGATTGAAACTTTTTGTAAGAACCACTATGGGGTTAGTTTCCCCATGGCATCCAAAATCTCGGTAAAGGGCCGAGGCATGGCCCCAATATACCAATGGTTAACCCAAAAAGAACATAATTGCTATGAGGATAGCCGGGTGAAATGGAATTTCCAAAAATACCTGATTAATGAGGAAGGCAAATTAATTGCCATCTTTCCCCCATCTACTACACCTGATAGCCAGGAGGTGATTGAGGCGATTGAGGGTTAAAACTGAAGGATTTCAAAAAAATGCCCCATTTTTGTTAGAATAGGAATCGGTAAGTGTTTTGGATTGTAAAACACGTCCTCTATACAGAAGCTAAGCCACCTATTGGTGGCTTAGCGAGTTTTCATATTGAAGATAGGATATATCTGTCAAGTTTCGGACAGAAAAAATGTTTTTGTTTTCAAAGGTGATCGTTGGCTTGTATGATACTTTTTCGCTTTTTTATTGTTTTCAGTAATAGGCTTTAGAATAATCCATCATCTTTATTACCTATGGGAGGTAAAATATTTTTATCAATTATTTTAAGAGCTTTTTCCTTGTCATTAATTATGATACAAAAATAGATAGTGCGTCTGAGGCTTACTACCGTTAATTAACGGTATTTTTAAAGCTAAAAAACGTAAAAGCAATCTTTTTATATTTTGCAACCCAGGGAAATATTAAATTTCGGTTAGCATATATCCCCAAACTACTTCTATCAAACAACAAATAAGCATGACAATAGATGGTAAACGTTATATTTTGGGCTTAACACCTGTAAAAAAGGGCTTTATAATACTAAACAATTAATATTCACGTACTGATAACAATTAAATATGGCCCTGAAAATATAAATTTCGGACATTTGGAATATGTAATATTTCCGCACATCGCTTATCTTTGCTTATGAATTGCACAAAAATTTACATCTCTTTCATACTATCTCTGATATTATTTGTTGATCATGCAAATGCACAGTGCTCTGTTACAACACCTACAACATTTACATCAGGCTGTTCTTTCGAGTATTTTACTAATATCAGCGCAACAGGTACAGGAGTTACTTCTACAATAGCTATTAGTGGCATTACATCATGCGCTGGTATTTGGTTTCCCGATTTTGCACTTTTTGGAATTACTGCATCACCAGGCAATACAGTGAGATTGGCCATAAAAAGGAATATACCTGCGACTTATCAGGCTTATGTTTCAGTGTATGTTGACTGGAACAATAACAGCACTTATGAAACTTCAGAACTATGTGGCACACTAATGACATGGGCCGCTAACCATTCTGATACATTTTACAATTTTACTGTACCGGCAGGAGCTGTAGTGGGTACCCACCTGCATATGCGTTTATTTTTATCAGAAGTATTAGGGGGGGCACCTTGTGCAGGTACTTATGGCCAGGCTTACGATTTCTTTTTCCAGGTTAATTGTGCGCCACCAGTTATTACCACATCACCAACATCAACCAACATGTGCGCCGGTGATGCAGGTAGTACCTTAACAGCATCGGGTGCAGGAACTGGGGGTACTTATAGATGGTCTCCAGCTACCGGATTATCAGCCAGTACTGGTGCAACAGTTACTGCTGCACCAGCAAGCACCACGGTCTATACAGTAACCGGTACAACTTCGGGTGGTTGTTTTAGCACCGGCACAGCTACTATTACTGTCAATCCGTTACCATCTTCCATAAGTGGGCCTACTCAGGTTTGTGTTGGCGGAACTATTACATTAACAGAGTCTTCAACCGGTGGTACATGGACTAGTGGCAACACTTCAATTGCTACAATAGACGCTTCAACCGGAGTATTATCAGGTATTTCGTCAGGCACTGCCAGCATAACCTATACTCTACCAACGGGTTGTAGTACCTCATCAAATGTAATTGTTAATACATTGCCCAACCTAATAACAGGCACATTATCGGCTTGCATGGGGAATACCTCAATATTAACCGATACTGCTACCGGTGGCACTTGGACTAGTGCCAATTTAACAGTTGCTACAATAGGATCAATTGATGGCACCGTAACGGGCATAAGTAATGGCACTTCAGTAATTACCTATTTTTTGCCTACGGGATGCCAAACAACAACCATATTTACAGTTAATCCCCTACCCGCTCCTATTACAGGCACCCTACACGAATGTGTAGGATTCATAACACTATTGGCAGATGCAACAACAGGAGGCACATGGAGTACAAGCAACCCAAGTGTAGCAGCTAATGCATTTGTTCCCGGATTAATAAGTGGTGTATCGAGCGGCACTGCTACAATTACCTATACCATTTCAAGTACAGGATGCATAGCTACGGCAGGTTTTACTGTCAATCCTTCACCAGCACCAATAACCGGAACATTGAGAATTTGTGTAGGGTCAACCACAACGCTTAGCGATGCAACTCCCGGTGGTGTATGGAGTAGTAATAATTTGAGTGTAGCCACTGTGGGCAGCACTACTGGGGTGGTGACAGGATCAGCTCCGGGAACGGCTACAATTAGCTATTCACCTGCGGCAGGATGTCCGGCTATAAGGTTAGTAACAGTTTTTCCTATTCCGGTAGCAATTGGAGGGCCAACAACAGTTTGTACAGGCTCAACTATAACATTAACAGATGGAGTGATAGGTGGTATATGGTCTAATCCCGGATTTTCAGGTACTTGCTCCATAGGTTCATTATCTGGTTTAGTAACCGGGGTAAGCGCAGGAAGTGCAGTAATCACCTATACACTTGCTGCAGGTTGCCTTGCTTATACAAATATAAATGTAGTTCCTGGCCCTGCACCAATAACCGGGGCTGTAAGTATATGCGAAGGACAGGCTACTACCCTAACAGATATTAGTAGCGGTGGTACATGGACCAATTCAGGTACGGCTGTTACAATTGGTTCAAGTTCGGGTATAGTTTCCGGTATTTCGGCAGGAACGGCAATCATCAGTTATACTATTGCCAATGGTTGTACCGGTACATACCCATTCAGAGTGAATCCATTACCAGCAGCAATTACAGGAAATAACAATGTATGTGTAGGCAGGACCACCACACAAACAGATGCAACAACGGGTGGATTCTGGGCCAATGGAGGAGCCTCAACCATTGTAACCATTGGAACAGGCAGCGGCCTGATAACCGGAATTTCCGCTGGGACTCTTTCAATAACTTATACTTTACCTACAGGTTGCTCCATTAGCAGGTCATTTACGGTAAATCCATTACCGGCAGCAATCACAGGAACTCTGGCAGTATGTATTGGCGCAACTACTAACTTAAGCTCAGCTACAATAGGTGGTACCTGGAGTAACTCAGGCACAGCCGCTACAGTAGGCGGTAGTAGTGGCATAGTTACAGGCGTTAGTGCTGGTACAAGCATTATCACTTATACATCAGTTGCAGGTTGTGTTAACACAAGTATATTAACAATTAATCCATTACCCCCCACAATAACCGGCCCTACTCAGGTGTGCATTGGGTCTGCTATTACAGTCACCAATTCAGTTACCGGTGGGACCTGGAGTACCTCCTCGACCAATTTATCAATAGGGTTATCTAGTGGTACCATCACTGGCATTAGTGCAGGTACAGGTATTATTACTTACAAATTGGCTACAGGTTGCTATACCACCAGATCAATTCTAGTTAACTCACTACCTGCAAGAATAATAGGCAACACCACCTTATGCCAGGCAGACACTACCACATTAAGTGATGGTACAAGTAGCGGAACATGGAGCAGCTCGGGATTTGAGGCTGTGGTTGACCCTTCATCGGGACTAGTTACAGCACTTGTTGCCGGCACCACCATGATTACCTACACCCTGCCTACCGGATGTATACGGGATACTCTGATTAGGATTAACCCTATACCTTCAGCAATTAGTGGACCGACAGGCGTTTGTTTAGGTTTTACTGCATCCGTATTTGATGTTACACCTTTAGGTACCTGGAGTAATGCTGGTACCACTTCTTTTGCGACAATAAGTTCTTCAGGAGTGGTTACGGGGTTGGCAGTGGGTACTTCTATTATTACATATAGATTGGCTACAGGCTGCCTTACAAGTACTATTTTCAGTATCTACCCACTACCTTCAACAATAACAGGCCCATCGAATGTATGCGAGAGAACTACTATTACATTAGGCGACACACTGGCAGGAGGAAGCTGGACCAGTAATGATACAGCAATAGCTCAGGCAGATACACTATCAGGTATAATAACAGGTATACACACAGGCACTACTATCATTACCTATACGTCAGCCAATGGATGTACCAAAACAAAATCTTTAACTGTAATACTGGCACCTTTACCTATAACAGCAGTACCAAGTGTATGTACTGGTTCCTCCATATCGTTCACAGATTCCACGCTGGGTGGCACATGGAGCAATACAGGTTCGGCCTCTGTAGCCACGATGGACTCAACCGGCCTGGTTACCGGGTTATCAGCAGGCACCATTAGTATAACTTATACCATAAATACTGGTTGCTTTGCCTTTGAAGATATATTAATAACACCGAGACCATCATTAATAACAGGTACTACAACAGTATGTGCCGGAAGTTCTACCCCGCTCTCTGATACGGTGGCTGGAGGTAACTGGTCATCTGCTGATACACTTATTGCAAGAGTTAACAATACGGGTACACTTACAGGGGTATCGGCCGGAACAACCGTTATAACTTATTCTACCGGAGTAGATTGTCAGGCAATTATTACGGTAACAGTATTACCAGTTATTACCCCAATTAGTGGTCCGGATATGGTTTGTGCAGGGCAGGCAATAGCACTTACAGATGGGATTCCATTTGGTACTTGGACATCAGGGAATACCACCTTTGCCATAGTCAACTCTTCAGGGCTGGTTACCGGAATATCTCAGGGTATAGTCACTATTTCTTATGTGGTTGCTAACACTTGTGGAACTGCTACCCATGTAGTAACTGTAAACCCACTACCCTATGCAGGCACTATTGTGGGTAGCCATACAGTATGCACAGGAGCTACCCTGCAATTGAATGATGCCGTACCAGCTGGCACATGGAGTTCCAGCTCCCCATCTATTGCTTCTATTAGCCTAACTGGACTAGTGAGTGGATACACAACCGGTACTGACTCTATATTTTATAAGGTTACAAATATTTGCGGCACGGATATAGCCAGGTTTGCAATTTATGTACAGCAAACCCCTGCGGCTGAGCAGATTAGTACTTTCCCTGCCAACCCACTCTGTAATAATACCAAATTCCAGAATTTCGGGGCATTAAATGCACCACCTACAGGACTAACCTATAATTGGATGGCACTGAATGCAGAAATATATGCAACCTCACCCGACCATCAAAACTGCCTGATCAGCTTCAATACCCCTGGCAATAGTATGGTAATATTAGCAACCGGAACCGCTGGTACTACATGCTATAAGTCAGATACACTGCGCTATACAGTAAGTTCATATGCAGCACCTGCTACACAGGTACTCTACCAATTACCAGAGTTATTATGCACAGATAATACATCTGATTTTTACCAGTGGGGATATGATGATGCGCTTACTCTTGATTCGGTATTACTACCCGGAGAAATCAATCAAAACCTATATATCGTTCATCCTGATTTTATTAACAGGTATTATTGGGTAATAACTGGCCATTATGGTTGTACCCAAAAAACCTATTATAACCAACCTACTGGAATCCAAAATCAGGCTCTGGTATTGGATAAGGGAATGGTCATTTATCCTAACCCTGCAAAGGATGAGGTAACAATTACTTTGAAAAAAGATATTGGTGAAGGGCCTATTGAGATAAAAGTAATGGACATACTAGGCAAGATTGCAAAAATCAGTACTTTTACAAATTATAAAGGTATTCTTTCCTTGGAGGGTTTATCATCAGGCACCTATATGGTAATAGCAGAGAAAGATGGTAGCAGAATTGGGTCGGAAATACTTATTAAAAATTAATTCAAATAAAGAAACAGATGCGGCATTTCCTATTTTTAGTCACCATTTTATTAATTACCGGCACTGTTGTTAATGCCCAATTGAGATGGGAAGACACACCACAGCCAAAATTCTTTTTTGAAGGTAATATTTACCTTGGTGGTGTAGGTGGCAACCTTAGTGCTGCTGACATAAACAGTGCTTATAAAAGCCCGGTAAATACCTATGCAAGTGATATTAAATACACCGACAAATTTATGTTTGGGGTGAATCTTACTGCAGGATATTATTTCAATAAAAAAAGGAACCTGGGCATTGGCACTGGCATTACTTTTTTGACCCAATCATCCAGTATGCAAATGGATACTTTCCATAATGAATTTATGGCCCTGGATTTCGAAAGCCACGTATTCAGGCAATCGGTATCCTCCAAATCAGCTATACAGGAATCAATCACCAATACTAATATCTCTATTCCGGTTTTCATCAGGTACAAAAAACCAATCTCTGAAAACCTGACTTTCACTTTAGATGCTGGTGTGCTGATAGGCCTTTTGATGCAGGCAAAATCAACTGCCAGTGGCTCATTTGACTATGAAGCGATTTATAAAATTACCAATAACGGCACTGCTAATATCTATAGTTATGACAATGCACCTATACCGGCTTCAACCGATATATTGTTTACCAGAGCTCAATATGCGCTGGATAACCCAACTGGTGGTGATGTAAATGCTTATTTCAATAGCCTTCAAAAAGTAGGTTATTCAGTGGGTCTAAATAATAAGGTATCAAAGACTTCCACTATCAACTACAAGAGTATGAGTATTGATGCCTCGGTACAGGCTTCTATGCATTACTATTACAATCAGCACATCACTTTTAAGGGTGGTTTATATGTGCTTACAGAATCATTTTCTAATAAAAGTGCAGCTACTACCCCATTTACCACAACACCAGGTAGTTATAATTCATTCCTTCAATATACTAAAACTGTGCTTAATTACAGTTATGGCTTAGTGCTTGGGGTAAATTATTCAATGTAGTTTTTATACTCTAAATATTTGAGGAGCAATAGTTTTTAAAAAAACTATTGCTTTTTTTTCTGCATTATTATATAGCAAGTAGTGAATTGCCCCTAAAATTTAAGACTTCCTAACAGATAAATAAAAAAGGACAAGATAAGTCCAATACCTATTACTATTATTACTGGAACTAATACTGATCGGTCGTCATATGTAGTATTGTCTCCTATATATTTTCTCCAAAATACATCCTTTAATATTTTGGCGCCAGTAATATTGAATACCAATGAAAATATTAGACTTTTGTTATTGATTAATTGCCTGGTTGCAATATGAAGTATCATAACCAGAATTCCGAATATAAGTACGGGTACAACACCTTTTTTCTCTTCGGTCTTTTTGAAGTTTAAGGCCATCAATATGGATCCAAAAAGGGAGCCAAATAATATAGATAGCCAATAAATAGTATACTTTGGGTATAAATGGAGGGGCGGTTTAACCTCATCAAATATACTGTATTCAACATTTGCATCTGTTTGACTATATGGCTCCAAATTTATATTTCGGTCTGCATTTTCCATAAAGCCAAATATATAAAACTTCAAGAAATACAGGCTAATTCAAAAAATGGTAAAGCAGGTAGGCGACTACATTTTCAATACACAATACATCACCTATAGATATCATGATATCTGTTTAAAATACCGTTGAATAACGGTATGAATACC
Organism: uncultured Bacteroidota bacterium; assembly: GCA_903912435.1. GTDB lineage: Bacteria > Bacteroidota > Bacteroidia > Chitinophagales > Chitinophagaceae > Nemorincola. The sequence goes on from CAIWHI010001021.1 coordinate 10,195, forward strand.
GTTATTCAACCCATTCTGAAAATAATATTTAGCTAATCTTTGCAATGCAGTAGATTGATTAAAAAGTGCTTATAATTGCATAAAATATCATAATCATCTAACAAACCACCTGAAATAGTAAAACAAAAACATATACCCAGAAGCCGAAAAGGGAATAGAGTAGGCATAAATAAAACAAACAAACATGATAATTAACAAAATTCACGGAATAAAAATTGCAATAGTATCCTATGACCTTAATCTTAATACTGAATCAGGAAGGACTGCCGATGCTCTGTCTGTTAAAAAACAATTTGAGGCGGCAGGAGCTGTTGTAACATTATTAATGCAATGGGTTTTCAAGGAGAGTGATCCCGCTTCATTCAAAAATGCAGCCTTCTGGGGATCTTTTGATGGGGTTGTAATCTGTGATTTTTACGGTTCCTGGAATGTGAAAGAACTGATATTATCTCAAAAGCCAGTAATCTGTCTAAATGTTGGGTATGCAGATGACCTAGGATTAGGAGACTATGGAGCGGAGCATAATTCTGAAAATTCATATAACGTAGTAAATAATACGCACCCAATAATGGTTATGAGTGGAATGACAACACCAGGCATTTTTCACGTACCAAATCAAGTATGGTTAGATTCAATAATAACCACAAATTACCAGGTAGATGTACTAGTTGTAACGTTGGCAC
>CAIWHI010001022.1 GCA_903912435.1 uncultured Bacteroidota bacterium
ACTGATAGTATTATGCCTCTTTACTTACGATATACACTTATAGTTCTGTTAGGTTGCCTGCTTTTTATACCATTCATAGGGCATATGCACCTGTTCGACTGGGATGAAATCAATTTTGCTGAGTGTGCCAGGGAGATGATAGTTTCCAAAGACTACCTCCGCGCCCAGATAGACTTTATGCCGTTTTGGGAGAAACCACCCCTATTCATTTGGTTGCAGGTTTTATCAATGAAGCTTTTTGGAATCGGTGAGTTTGCAGCCCGCTTTCCAAATGCACTGGTAGGTATCATTACATTATGTACCCTATTCTATGTAGGCAGGCGGATTGTGAACGAAAAGATGGCTTCGTGGTGGGTAATTCTATATGTGGCTACATGGCTACCCCATATTTATTTCAAATCAGGCATAATAGACCCTACCTTTAATCTATTTATTTTTCTAGCCTTCTTTCAGGTTCATCTTTTAAAATACTCCCAACGTCAATTTTGGCACGCTGCCCTTGCAGGATTATTTCTGGGACTTGCAGTACTCACAAAAGGGCCTGTGGCCATATTGGTTGCATTATTATCCTTCCTGGTATACATAATAGCCAATAAAGGATTGAATGATTATAAGATAAAGCACTTTTTCATCATTGCTCTATTTGCACTACTACCCATACTAACCTGGCTCCTGGTGGCGGTAGTGGTATATGGTGCTGCTTATGGACAATGGTTTGTAAGTGAGTTTCTCTGGTATCAGATAAAATTGTTTAGCACCGAAGATTCCGACCACGGCGGGCCTTTTATATACCACTTTATAGTTCTGCTCATAGGTTGTTTCCCTGCATCGGCCTTCCTGTTTCAATATCAACGCAAGCCGGTAACCGGCAAACCTGTAGCTAATAATTTCGACCAATGGATGTGGATACTCTTTTGGGTGGTACTCCTACTATTCTCATTAGTAAAAACCAAGATTGTACACTATTCCTCACTTTGCTATTTCCCGCTTACCTTTTTAGCTGCTAATCAGATATACCAGCTAAGCTCCGAACACGAACAATTAAAAAAATGGATCAAGTGGTTGGTTCTTTCTTTAGGATCTATATTGGCCTTATTAATAATAGCTATACCAATAGTAGGCATCAATAAAGACAAACTGATACCACTTATAGAAGACCCCTTTGTAGTAGGCAACCTGCATGCCAATGTAAGCTGGAGCTATACCGAGTGTGCCTGGGGAATACTGTACCTGATAGCCATTATTACCTCGGTTTACTATATGGGTAAGGACTTCCGAAGATGCATCCTAATAATATGCATTAGTCAGGTAATCATTATACAAGCTACCATATTGCATTTCACCCCTAAGATTGAGTTGTATTCTCAACGGTCGGCAATTGACTTCTTTAGCAGTTTTGAAGGAAAGGATGTATACGTGCAGCCAATAGGTTATAAGAGTTATGCCAACCTGTTTTACACCAAAAAAATAAAATCGACCAACCCAAACTATACGAGTAACCGAACTGATATAAGGGGCAAGAAACTACAGCCGGAAGCTAACGAAAGCTGGTTGCTAAATGGGGCCATTGACAAACCAGCCTACTTTATCTGCAAGGTAATGGATGCCTACAAGCTCAGAGCCCTACCCCAACTGGAAGAAATAGGGGGTAGTAATGGCTTTGTTTACTTTAAGCGTAAGTCGCTTTTACCTGTAGGTAAATAATTTTCACTCTCCAAGCATCCTCTTTTTCTTGCCGTTAAACCTGATGACAATACCTACAAGCATAATAAAAAATCCACCAATGGCTAATGGCAGATGCTGACTAAGATTGTGCTTGAGCCCGAAACGGATATATACAATCATCATTGACCCTGCAAGGGCCATCAGGTTACCAAAAATAATGAGGTAGGCAGAGTATATCTTCATAAAGCACCTGTTAATTGGGTACAATATTAGGTGCTAATTGCAATTTTTAAAAGAAACTGCAATATTTCATTATTAGGAACTATTCTATTTGCTGAATTATCTACCTATATTGAACAACTATTTGATGATCACTAGTTTTCCATCCTTCCCCATTGAAAATTTCTGTGCTCTCTTCATCGAACCATTTAAATAAATATTGACATTTAATACCACCATCTTCTATGTTCAAAGTACATGAAACACGCTCGTTTTCCATATCGAAATAAAAACAATCATAATTACCAATTATTGTATCCGAAGGGCTTTCTTTAGTTTGCTTTCTAGCTAATTCGTTATATAATTCCCTTTTCGTACCTAGATTGGTATATACCCCATTAAGACAACCCGATGGCAATATCTCATAAACTACAACTCCAAAAGCTTTTGACATAAATATTATTTTAAGCTGTAAATTTAATTATTTTCTTCTAATCAATGAATATTTTTTCAATTAAAAAATATTTTTAACAAAAATAGTTTAT
>CAIWHI010001023.1 GCA_903912435.1 uncultured Bacteroidota bacterium
CGGCAATTACGTTGTTGAGCATGTCCATAAAAATGTTTTTGAACAAGTAAGAAACGAAGTTAAATTTTTCCTGCAATTGCAACGAAGCAATTAACTTAGCTATCAATTACAGCATGACACCAAAAGATACCCTACGAATATTCTTACTCTCCCTTGCACTTCTACCTGCCAGTCTTTCATTAAAGGCAGCAGAAAACGGCGTAGGGGTTACCCTGATAAATTATACCCTCGATACCGTGAACAACGATGTAGCGCTGGGATATACCATTACCATAAATGCAGAGGTAACCAATTTCGATTCAGTTCCGTTCAATGGCTTTATTAACTTCGGGCTTCACAATGACCAGCAGGTATTGAGTAATGCCGGTGTATTTGATAAACCGCCTTACAGCGGAGATTCAATATCGTTGGGTGGACATGAGACCGTGCCTGCCATTTTCAGCATTAACATCAATCAACCGTATTTTCGACCAGGACCTGACGTTGTTGTGGTATGGCCAATTTCTTCAAAACCGATTGCAGATTCAATTATCATACACCTGAATATAGTTGACCCAAGCGGCATCAGTGATGAGCAGAAATCAGCATTTAGCTACGCTATTGTAAGCAACAACATTTTATTGAAAAGTGCAGATTCAAAAACTAACTTTAAGCAGGTAAGAATATACAATTGCTTAGGGCAAAAAATTTCGGAAATAACATCGGATTTTATTTCCAATATTCCTCTTTCAGGCCTTACCGATGGCATCTACTTCTGCCAGCTTTTAACAAGTAGCGGTAAAACAACCACCATTAAGTTCGTTACAGTCGGCAAATAGCCCTTTCCCCCAAGTCGTCAATAAATTTTCACAATTTATTTTTGAATAAATAGTGCCAATTGTGTCACTCAGTATTTCAACCATAAAACCATGCAAACATAAGCGTTACACATATGACACACCTAAATATGTCATTTTAATGTTTATACAACAACGCAAATTGTGAAAAAATATTTTTTTCACAATTTGACAAATCGAAATAATTAAAATAACTTAACAAAACATTTGGAAAACAGCGGTTACCAAAATGCAACAGAAATTCAGCGATAAATATCTGTTAGTTTTTGACATGCGGGCATAGATTAATGCAGTGAAGGATTAGCTTTTTCTTTCTCGGATTGACATTATACTTACTAAATACAATAAATATGGGAACCCCTCTACCTGTTAAATTGTTGTCGTTATTACGCACTGCATTATTAAATAAATCGCTGCTCAACGCCAAATTTCGATTCTCTCTCTGCCTCAAACCAATTTATCTAACTTCTGTTATTGTCCTCCTTTTGATTGGTCAAGATCCTTCATTTGCCGGAGTGTGCTATTCCAATACCAGTGGTGGCAGCAATTGGGCGGCAGGTATTTATATTGGCGGTAATGCAATTACCTGCAGTTCAACCACCACAGGGGGCAGCCAAACCTTCAATTATACCGGGGGAATACAATATTATACTGTACCCACAGGAGTTACGTCAGTTACAATTACTGCTGCCGGTGCACAAGGTGGCGCTGGTTCAGGCAGCATAGGTGGTTATGGCGCAGTTGAGACGGGCACGTTTAGTGTAAGTGCCGGCCAGCAATTAAAAATTTTAGTAGGTGGCCAAGGGGGCAGTGGTATTAATGGCGGCGGTGGAGGTGGTACATTTGTTACCAACACAAGCAATAGCCCCTATATTATAGCCGGTGGCGGTGGTGGCGGTTATTACGGGGGATATAGCTGGGGATGGAATGGCTGTGGC
>CAIWHI010001024.1 GCA_903912435.1 uncultured Bacteroidota bacterium
AACATAGACATAGATTTTATGTTCTACAGAATCCACAATAACTCTTGAATTCTTAGGAGACATAATTAATACCGGAACCCCATATTTGGAAAGGTCAATTTCATTACTCAAATCAGCACTGGTAAAATGTACACTGTCTGGGATGGTGACTGTATTGGTGTCCTTGGTTGAGTCTACAGCTTTAAATGCATTGTTATTTTTGTTATTCTCATTTTTGCAGGCACAAAAAAGGATAAAAATTATTAATGTTGAATATATGAATTTCATATTAACTGTTTTTTTTCTAGTGCAAATTATATGTCTTTTCTTGGTTTTACCAATTCCGCCAGAAATAAGGGTATCATATGTATCTATACAGAATCAAATTTTGCTAAATTGTGAAACCAAATTACGCGAATGAGCTTGTTTCCATTAGATTTTCCGGTTTTGAAGACAGATAGATTAATCCTGATAGAGATTGTAACTGCTTATTCTAATGATATTTTCCACCTGTTTAATGTCCGTAGAATTATAGAATATTATCCGGTGATGCATCTTAAAAAACCTGAGGATGCCAACATTGTAGTGAGTATGCTTAAGAAAAAGTATGTGGAAGGAAGCATGATAAGGTGGGGAATAACGATGAAATGTAGTGATGAATTGATAGGTATTATTGGGTTCAATGATATTCATCCCGGTCATAAGGCTTCAATAAGCTATTTTTTGTCACCTGAATATTGGGGTAAGGGATTAATGACTGAAGCAATGCAAGCTGTTTTAAATTATGGTTTTGAGATACTGGAATTGAATAGAATAGATGCTCAGGTAATGATTGGAAATGAACAATCAGTAAAATTATTGCTCAGGTGTGGGTTTAGTTATGAAGCCTTACTAAGGGATTTTTTATGTCGGGATGATCGGTATTATGATGTCGAATTATATGCAAAAATATGATTATCTAATCGGACGACAATGGAGGCTTACCCTATAGTAGTTTGTTAATTTTATGTGAACTATTCTGATAGCCTCATTTACTAATTGGGTTTAGCATTCAAAAGTCTAATATATTGGTTTTAGTTTTTGGGAATTCTTCTCAGGCAGTCGTGTAGTTAATTAATATGTTATTGTAGGTTTTACTGAGTCCGAAAAGTTCAATTTAATAATCTTGCTGTTATGCTAGTATTACGACTTTAACCTATGCAATTCTTGTTTCAATCACTTAGGTATGGTAGTTGTTTAATATGTGAATTTCGATTATGAGATAGTAGTCGAAAAGGATATGTATACTTTGGTGGTGAACACACTGATGGATATTTATTATTTCACATGTAAATTATCTGTAAAATATTATCCCTAATCTTAGGATTTTGGTTCTTCTTTTACTAGCTTTGGTTTATCCCAAAGGTAGAATGATAATGAACAGGATTCCCCAATGCATATTTGCCAAAAATGAATCCGGACAGTTTGTATTTGTTAATGAAAGTTTCGCGAAACTCTATGGACTGTCAGCTGAAGAGATGATTATGAACAACATTAGGGACCTAATTCCTGTAAAAGTAGAGTCGTCAAAATTTTTACAGGAAGACCAGGAAGTAATCATGGTGGGGCAAACGATTGAAATACCAGAGCATAAAGTTACTGATATTAATGGGGTGGAAAGGGTTTTTAATACTATTAAGATACCCTTTGTGGTGGCAGGTACAAATGAAAAGGCGGTTTTAGGCATTGGTTTTGAAATTACAGAACAGATAAGGGTTGAAAAGGAAAGGGAAAAGATGGTGGCTGATATAATCCAGCGGAATCTTGACCTGGAGCAATTTTCTTACATCGTATCCCACAACCTCAGGGCACCGGTAGCTAATATTTTGGGTCTGGCAGCATTAATGGATTTGCCGGGTGATAATATTATCAGTATTGCTGAATTGATGGATAACCTAACTATTTCTGTAAAGAGATTGGATGGTGTGATAAGTGACCTTAATCATATATTACATATTAGGGAAGATATCAATGAGCATAGGGTATTTGTACATTTTTCAAATTTAGTTACTGATATTAAAATTAGTATTGAAAATATGCTTCGATTGGCTGATGCAGCAATTATCACAGATTTTGCGGAAATTGATGAAATGATAAGCATAAAAAGCTACCTTTATAGCATATTTTACAACCTTATATCTAATAGCGTAAAATATAGAAGGCCGGGGATAAAACCCATAATTGAAATTTCCAGCAATTTACTTGATGGCAATATCACCCTGGTTTTTAAAGATAATGGCTTAGGTATAGATTTGGCGAAAAAGGGTAGCCAGGTTTTTGGTTTGTACAAGCGTTTCCACACTTTTGTAGAAGGTAAGGGGATGGGTTTATTTATGGTGAAAACACAGGTGCAAACCCTTGGTGGAACTATAGCAATTGAAAGTGAGGTGAATAAGGGTACTATGTTTAAAATTGTTTTTAAAATTAGCGAATAGGAGAATAGAAAATATATGAAGAAAAAGGAAATTCCTAACTTTATTGTTATCGATGATGATAGAATAAACAATACTATTTGCAGGAAGATTATACAAAGTGTAGCACCCGATGCAGATATACAAACTTTCTTCGACCCTAATGCTGGGTTGGTTTATATCCAGTCGGCATATGGTACCTACGATGCAAAAAATGTAATTCTATTACTGGATATTAATATGCCTACCCTGTTTGGTTGGGAGGTATTGGAGGAATTCAAATCATTTTCTGAAGTTGTGAGGCAGCATTTCAAAATTTTTATGCTTTCATCATCAGTCAATCCACAAGATAAAGAAAGGGCCGCGGTTAATCCATTGGTTTCAGGGTATATTGAAAAGCCTTTGACCCTCCTTAAAGTTCAAGCACTACTTTACCAGTACAACTCGATTGAATTGAATTAATCACTAAAAGTATAGTTTTTAGGTTTTTAGGTTTATAATAAGTGTAGTTTTTTTAAAGTTTAGTTTTGTTGGCTATTGAAAATGGGACATTAAAATATGGAAGTATTTTTGTCAAGCCCCCATTATTTGTACATTTGCACAGATTGTTCAAAATATTTAATAAATGACTGATTTTATCATTATTGATGATGACCCTATAAATAACCTGATCTGCACACGGATAATTGAAATTTCAAAAGCCGAGGCAAATGTAAAGTCATATACCAATCCTGAAATAGCATTAGTAGAGATGCGTGAAAACTACTGTAAGGATAATGCCAATGAAGTTGTTGTTTTTTTAGATATCAATATGCATGAGTTGAGTGGTTGGGAGGTTTTAGATCAGTTTAATAGCTTTCCTGAGCATGTAAAGCAGTTGTTTAGAATTTTCATACTTTCATCGTCAGTAGATTCGCTAGACCAGCAAAAAGCAAGAAATAATCCATATGTAATGCGCTATATAGCCAAGCCATTGTCTATGGCTATAATGCATCAATTATTGTCTGAGATTTAATCTACTAGTTTAAATTAGTCTAAATATTCGAGTGTAAATAAGGATTTTGGTTAGGGCATTTATTACCTTGACCAAATCAGGACATTTATATGCACCTATTATTCTGCAATTCAAAAGTAGCTTATTCCCCTTTCCAAAAAATCCTCCAAAAGTGTGCTGATTTATGTAGTTTAGAGCCAAGCAACGCAGGGCTTCAAAATCCTGCATCAAACTACCCGAAATGGATAAACGTACATTTTTAAAAGCCACTTCCCTTGCCGGCCTGGGAGGTTTATTAAGTTTTTCGGCATTAGGAAAATTAGTAGAGTCTGTTGCCCACCTTCCTGCCGAGAAGGTAGCAGAAAACGAAGATTTCTGGGAGACTATCCGTAAGGGCTATCTACTCAATAACGATTTTATTAATCTGGAAAATGGGTTTTATTGTATACTACCAAGGGAGATAATGGAAAGCTATCTTGATCATATTATGCGGGTTAACAATCAGGGAGCCTACTATATGCGTACCGTTCAGGTAGAGAACAAAAAACGATCTGCCTTGAAATTGGCTGAAGTGGCAGGTTGTGAACCCGATGAACTCATTATCACCCGCAACACCACCGAATCACTAGATATGATTATATCAGGCTACAAATGGCAGGCAGGTGATGAAGCTGTAATGGCGGAGCAAGACTATGGTGCTATGCTGGAAATGTTCAAGCAGGTAGCCAAAAGGCATGGTGTGGTAAATAAGATTATTTCAATACCACTGGACCCCAAGAGCGATGATGAAATAGTGCAGCTTTATGCCAATGCCATAACCCCTAAAACCAAATTGCTGATGGTATGCCACATGATTAATATAACAGGGCAGATACTACCCATCCGCAAGATTTGCGACATGGCACATAGCAAGGGTGTGGAGGTAATGGTAGATGGTGCACACGCACTTGCCCATATCAGGTTCAAAATCCGTGACCTTAATTGCGATTATTATGGCAGTAGCCTGCACAAATGGCTAAGCGTGCCTATAGGGGCAGGTTTGCTCTATATAAAGAAAGAAAACATCAAAAAGATATGGCCACTATTGGCTGAGGGCGACCGAAAGGAAGATGATATTACCCGCCTCAACCATACAGGCACCCACCCACCAGCCACCGACCTCTGTATACTCAATTCAATAAGGTATTTCAAAGAAATGGGTGATGAGCGCAAGGAAGC
>CAIWHI010001025.1 GCA_903912435.1 uncultured Bacteroidota bacterium
ATAAGCTATACAGTTACTAATGGTTGTGGCAGTGCAGTCGCAACAACAGTGATCACAATTAATCCACTCCCCAATGCAGGCACAATAACAGGTCCATCAAGTGTGTGTGTAGGTAGTGCAGTAGGGCTTAGTGATGCAATAACTGGTGGTGTTTGGAGCAGTGCCAGTGTTAATGTATCGGTAAGCGGAAGTACAATAACAGGTGTTACTTCTGGAACAGCAACAATAAGCTATACCATTACAAATGGGTGCGGCAATGCCGTCGCAACATCAGTAATCACTGTTAATCCACTCCCTGATGCAGGCACAATAACAGGTCCATCAAGTGTGTGTGTAGGTAGTGCAGTAGGGCTTAGTGATGCAATAACTGGTGGTGTTTGGAGCAGTGCGAGTGCTAATGTTTCTGTAAGTGGAAGTACAATAACTGGTGTCACCTCAGGAACTGCAACTATAAGCTATACAGCTACTAATGGTTGTGGCAGTGCAGTCGCAACTACAGTAATAACAGTTAACCCACTCCCCAATGCTGGTACAATTACCGGATCTTCTTCCATAACAATTGGTGGAACGGCAATGCTCACTGATGGTATTTCAGGTGGTGTGTGGAGTAGCAGTAATACATCGGTAGCAATAGTTGGTAGTAATGGTTTGGTTACCGGGGTTGCAAATGGTACCTCAATTATTTCGTATGCCGTTACTAATAGCTGTGGAATTGCTACTACATCATTGGTGGTGACAGTTTCGTGTAGTGGTGGATTTGGTATCATTACCACTATTGCAGGCAATGGTGTGGCGGGTTTTAGTGGTGATGGTATTGCGGCAACCAATTCTGAATTAAATTATGCCCAGGGCACAGCAATTGATAATGCAGGTAATGTATATATAGCAGATAATGGGAATAGCCGAATTCGTAAAGTGGATTTAGCCGGAATCGTAACTACAGTGGCGGGGACAGGTGTCGCCGGATATAATGGAGATGGTATTGCTGCAACTTCTGCCCAACTGAACCATCCATATAATATAGCGGTGGATGGTTTAGGCAACTTGTATATAGCAGATAATACAAATAACCGGATTCGTAAAGTTAGTCCGGCAGGAATTATTACTACCATAGGTGGTACAGGGTCTGCTGGTTTTTCAGGAGATAACGGGTTTGCTACAACAGCTTTGCTCAATAACCCAACCTCTGTAACAGTTGATGGATCAGGGAATGTATTTTTTGTAGATAATTCAAATAATCGAATTCGTAAAATCAGTGCATCTGGAATCATAACCACAGTAGCGGGAACGGGTAGTGCGGGCCATGCCGGAGATGGTGGTGCAGCTACCTTGGCCCAACTAGGCTACCCTGCAGGGGTCTCGGTTGATGGTTTTGGCAATCTGTTTATAGCAGATAATATAAATAATTGTATTCGGAAAGTGAGCACCAGCGGAATAATAACTACCGTTGCAGGCAACGGTTCTGCTGGTTTTGGTGGTGATGGGGGTAATGCTACTTCTGCTCTATTAAATGCTCCCCAATGTATTGTTGTTGATGCTACAGGAAATCTTTTTATCGCTGACTATTCTAATAACAGAATTCGTAAGGTAAATCCCACAGGTACTATATCTACAGTTGTAGGCTCGGGTGGAGCCGGTTTTACAGGTGATGGTGGAGCGGCGACAGCAGCCCAATTAAATTCACCCTATGGTGTATCGGTGGACGGTAGTGGTAATCTATATATTGCAGACAATGCAAATCAGCGTATAAGAAAGGTAAGTATTGATAATGCTTTAATAACTGGTAATTCCATCCTATGTCAGGGAGCTTCATCAACGCTAAGTAATGCCTCCCCAGGCGGCACTTGGAGTAGCAGTAATATTTCAGTAGCTACTATTGGCAGTACAGGAGTCGTAAATGGTGTCTCAGCTGGTACATCAATTATCAGTTATATTACACCTTGCGGCAATGCAACGTCGGTTATAACTGTTATTGGCGCACCAACAATTGCTACCATAAGTCCTCAACTAGGTTATCCAGCCTCTTCGGTTACTATTTCCGGTAGTAATTTTAATGCTATTGCTACAAATGATATAGTATTTTTCGGGGCTACACAGGCTATTGTTACCTCTGCATCACCAACCAATTTGAATGTTACTGTACCCACAGGGGCTACTTATATGCCAGTTTCTGTACTAAATACAGGTTGTTCGCTTGGTGCAAATTCACAGTTTCCATTTTTGCCCACATATAACAATAGTGGTTTTGTAAATGGTGTAGTGAATTTCGATCCAATGGTAAATTTCACAGCAGGCTCACAACCTTATGGACTTGCTATAAATGATTTGGATGGTGATGGTAAGCCCGATTTGGCAGTTGTAAATAATTCATCTAATACTGTTTCAATTTATATGAATATAAGTACAAGCGGAGTTTTGAATGTAGGATCA
>CAIWHI010001026.1 GCA_903912435.1 uncultured Bacteroidota bacterium
ATGTGTCTTGTTGATATAATTTTAGCTTAAGCTGAAATTTATTTAACGTTTTCATTAGTACTTTTCATGAATAACCGGTAGCTGTAATTGAGTAATTAAGACATTATTAGTACCTTGCACCTTCTTAAAGTTACACACCACGTTATTTTACAATATTTCGATTTAAATGCTTAAAATAGGAGTTTTTGGGGCGGGTCATCTGGGTAAAATTCACATACAGCAGTGGCAGGAAATAGAAGAGGTAGTGTTAGTTGGGTTTTACGACCCCGATGATACACAGGCTGCATTAACAATCTCTCAATACCAGATACCCAGGTTCACTGATATCGATACTTTAATCAATGCGATAGATGCGGCTGATATTGTGGCTACCACAAGCTCTCACTACGAAATTGGTAAAAAATGCCTGATAGCGGGTAAGCATACTTTTATTGAAAAGCCCCTGGCCCAAACGCTTGAGGAAGCTCATGAACTGGTAACCATGGTGAAGGAAGCCAATGTAAAATGTCAGGTAGGCCATGTGGAGCGTTACAACCCTGCGTTTTTAGCACTTACCGAGCAATCGCTGCAACCCATGTTTATTGAGGCCCACAGGTTGGCACAGTTTAATCCCCGTGGCACAGATGTATCTGTGATACTCGACCTCATGATCCATGATATTGATATTGTTCTTTGTTTGGTGAAATCTCCGGTAAAAAGAATTTCAGCAAGTGGAGTGTCGGTATTGAGCGAAACTGCCGATATTGCTAATGCGCGCATTGAGTTCGATAATGGTTGTGTGGCTAATCTTACCTCCAGCCGTATATCACTTAAAAAAATGCGCAAGCTCCGTCTGTTCCAGCGGGATGCTTATATAGGTATTGATTTTCTCGAAAAAAAGACCGAAATCATCAGGATGAAGGAACCTGATGCCCCTGTAGGTATGATGGATTTTCCTGTAGAACTGAGAGGTGGTGAGAAAAAAATGATATCGGTGCAATTACCCGAAATAGCCCCACTCAATGCCATCAGAACCGAACTTACAGAGTTTGCCCATGCTATTATTTACGACCGCCCGGTAAGGGTATCGGTATATGATGGCTACCAGGCAATGGATGTAGCCCACCAGATTCTGAAAAAAATGAGTTTGCACAATGAAATGCACAATGTTTAACAAAGTTTTACGTTAGTAGAGTGATTCAAGAGATATGCGCAAAATTTACGTTGGTCTATTAGTGTTCTTTGGGTGTTTGATGTTGTTGGTATCGGGATGCAATCTGATTAATCCGCATGAAAAAATACCCACTTACATACATATAGACTCATTTGTTTTTACGAACACACCTAATCTCAATATTTCAAACAGCCACAGCATAACGTCTGTTTATGCTTATTACAATAATGTGAACATAGGCACATTCGACCTGCCATGCACTATACCAGTAATGGCTACAGGTACCGGCATACTTACATTGGCCCCGGCTATCATACAGGATGGATTGAATAGCCTTGTGAGCCTTTATCCTTATTACATATCAGATGATTATAGTTTTGCAGCACAACCCGGTAAAATAATCACCCATAATCCTACTACCCATTATTATACCGATATCAAGAAAACAACCATTTCAGAATTCGCATTTGGCAATACAAATTTCGCATTGGTAATGGGAACCCGTCCTCTTTTTGCAGTGTACAATAAAGATTCACTGGTGTTTGAAGGTGATGCTTCTGGTGAAATTATCCTGAAGGCGGTAGGTGATAGTTCTGTTGATAGTAGCAAGATTCAATTTGCCATACCCCTTAATCAAAATCAGGCTTATATTGAATTTGATTATAAGAGTTCTATACCTTTTTATGTAGGCCTTGGTGCCAACTTAAGCCATTATATTTCTACAGACCCTTATTATCTGGCCGGTATTTCTCCAAACGACCATTGGCAGAAGTTTTATCTTCAGGTTACTGATTTTGCCGGCCGGGCCCAGGCTACCTCATATACCTTTTATATTAAAGCAGTTTTAGGCGATGGTCAGACTAATGGACGACTTTTGATTGATAACATACAACTAGTAACATTTTAAGGAAATATGCGTCTTAGCCCGTTGAAGAAAAAAGCTATAAGGCAATTGATTTTGCTTGATTATATAGCCGCGGCTTTGGCTTGGTTTACCCTATGGATGTATCGACAACACCTGCTTAACAGAATTGATTACCTCGATACCCTTAAATTATTCCATTTTCGAGATTACATTACTACTTTGCTGGTAATCCCTATGGGATGGCTTTTTGCCTACCTGATGTCGGGTACGTATTTCGACCTATACCGCAAATCGAGGCTAAATGAAATAAACCGTACCCTTATATCCTGCATTCTAGGTTGCATTGTGGTTTCGGTATTCATCTTTGCCAACGATAATGGCGATTATTCCTATTTCATCAACGAATTTGGTCATTATCTCCTTATTCACACTGTTTTTGCGCTCATTTTCAGGCTATATATTTTATTTAGGGTAAAGGTAAATCTTACTAAGGGTAGGGTTGGGTTTAATACACTGGTAATAGGTGGCAACCAAAAGGCGATTGACATTTATAAGCAGGTGCTTGATAATCCTAAGGCACTGGGTAATATTTTTATTGGCTTTATCTACTCCAATAAAGAAATGGGTAATGGTATGACCAAATATCTTACTCAACTGGGTGACCTATCTCAACTGGAAGAAATAATTGACAGGCACAGCATTGAGGAAGTAATAGTAGCGGTAGACTCATCTGAACACCACCTGCTCGAAAATATCCTTACCCGCCTATGCTACCGCCCTGTGGTAGTAAAAGTATTGCCAGACTATTACGATATCATTTCTGGCTCTGTGAAAACAAGTAATGTATATGATGCCGTATTCATCAATATCCACCCCGACCTTATGCCCGACTGGCAAAGGGTGATGAAACGTACCCTTGATATTATACTCTCTGCAACTGCATTAATTACTTTGCTTCCTTTTCTCATCTTTACGGCAATAATGGTGAAATTAAGTTCAAAGGGGTCAATATTTTATAAGCAGGAGCGAATAGGCATATTTGGCAGGCCATTTTACATATACAAATTCAGGTCAATGTTTATGGAGGCTGAGCAGGCGGGGCCGGCTCTTTCCAGCAAGATGGATCCACGAATTACTCCATGGGGCAGGTTTATGCGCAAATGGCGTATAGATGAGTTGCCACAGTTCTTCAATATAATAAAAGGAGAAATGAGCCTGGTAGGCCCCAGGCCTGAAAGGAAGCATTATATTGATATTATTAGTGCCGAACACCCCCACTACAAGTACCTGCATAAGGTAAAACCAGGCCTCACCTCATGGGGTATGGTACAGTTTGGCTATGCCGAAAATGTAGGTGAAATGGTGGAGCGTATGAAATACGACCTCCTCTATATTGAGAATTGCTCCCTGGCCCTCGATGTGAAAATCATCCTCTACACCTTTATGGTTATCTTCCAGGGTAGGGGGAAGTAATGGTGGGGAATTCTATTGAATAAAGATGGATTAGAATATTATTGTCTCAGATTTTTCACCTGCTATTCTATGCTATTTTTGATGTAACAAAATCAATTGAAAAGATATTATGAAGCCTATCTATTATTCCTTGATTTTGTTGTTTTTCCTGAGCTCTTGTTTAGTTACAATTAATGAAAATGATTTTCTCTTTATTATCGTCCCGAAAAAAGTTTGTACTTTTTAGCGAATTGAAACTAGATGCTACAAGAAAAAAGGTAGAACCTACGCTTCTACCTTTTTTCTTGTATTCTCCTTTATTTAAACATCATTTACCTAAGTGTATCCCTATACTCTTTCATTATCTGCATACTTGCAGAGCAACCCAGACGGGTAGCACCGGCATCAATAAGTTCTTTGGCAAACTTATAATTCCTGATACCGCCTGCAGCTTTAATGCCTATGTTTTTTGGAAGTATTGACCTCATAGTTGCCACCGCCTGTACAGTTGCACCCCTGTCGGCATAACCGGTAGAGGTTTTCATAAAGTCAATATCGTAATTGCGGTAAAAACGGCAACAAGCCTCGAGTTCGCTTTCTGTAAGTATGCCACTTTCTACAATTATTTTGATGATTTTACCTGCCGAATGTATTGGCCTGATACAGGCATTGATTTCATTTTCAAGATATATCCAATCCCCGCTTTTTAGGGCGCAAACATCTATCACCATGTCCAGCTCATCGGCACCCATTTGCAGGGCTTCCTCAATTTCGGCTAGTTTGGTATTGGTGGTATTATTACCCAATGGAAACCCAATTACGGTAGCCACCTTTACAATAGTATCACTGAGCATATTCTTGGCCTCGGCAACATATTTTGGTGGTACACAAACAGCAACGAAATTTTCTATAGATGCTTCCACACATACCTTATCAACCTCAGCTACTGTAGTAGTTTGCTTAAGTATTGTATGGTCGATATAAGATGCTAAATTGAAATCCATTTTACTAATTTAATGATTCATGAAATTTTGTCTTCCTTGGGGATATTTTACGATTGGGATTTTTCGGGTTCAATATTAAAGCAAATTTACTGTGTTTTTTTGTAATCCATTAATATTTAAGCAAGATATAATATGGTTTTGGTTGAAATGCAAATTCATATCAACTTAGAGCAATTATTCAAGGTTTTTAATGATTTCCAATGCAAATTCATCAGTTTTCAATAGGGTAGCATCATGCATAAGGTTGTAAAAATCAATGGTAACCCTCTTACGCATAATGGTAGTTGCTAATGCTTTTTCTATGCAATCAGCCGCTTCTTTCCAGCCCATATATTCAAGCATCATAACCCCACTTAGCAATAAAGAAGATGGATTCATTGTATTGGTATTTGCAAAGCGGGGTGCTGTGCCATGGGTAGCTTC
>CAIWHI010001027.1 GCA_903912435.1 uncultured Bacteroidota bacterium
ACGCCCAGGGAAATCATAGGTGTACTAACAAATCCTTTTGCCAGCAATACTTTTACACCATTGGCACATAGCATCTTTGCAGTGGTTTCGGCAAATAATTGCCCGCCAAACCTGCAATCGTGTCCTACTACTACACTCGGATTTGGGCCTTTTGAATGAAGCCAATCTGCCAGGCCCTTACTTACCCTGCCTACATTATATACTGTGAAATCTAGTGCAATAATAGCCCTCCATCCATCAGTGCCAAATTTAATTTTATCTGTTACCATCACTTACTTGTTAGATATGGAAATTTAAATGGTTAATTATTCTGCCTGCAAATTTATAAAAACGTTTTGTACCTTAAGGTTATTTAATTTTATACCCTCAAGTCCGTAAAATGGACAAGAACAATGGCTATTATGCCGTTAAATGTAAAAGACTGTACAATGAGCGAACTGATGAAATCAATAAATCCTGCAACTGGTAAGGTTATTGCAACTTATAAGGTTTATGATGAAAAGAGGGTAGATAAGTCATTAAAATTAGCCTCAAAGACTTTTCAGGAATGGCGCAAGACAACTTTTGAAGATAGGGCCAAATTGCTGGTAAGCATTGCAGCCGAAATAAGGAAGGAAAAGGATAATCTGGTTAAACTTGCTGCATCCGAAATGGGCAAACCATCCACCCAGGGTTATTACGAAGTGGAAAAATGCGCTTCAACCCTTGAGTTTTATGCCAAAAATGGTGCAGCCTTTCTTGCTGATGAAATTATTAAAACCGATGCCTCTAAAAGTTATGTTTCCTTCCAGCCGCTTGGTGTTCTATTAGCCATCATGCCCTGGAATTTTCCTTATTGGCAGGCTTTTAGGGCTATGGCACCTGCAGTAATGGCGGGTAATGTATTCTTATTGAAACATGCTTCTAATGTTTGCGGATGCGCCCTGGCTATGGAGCGCATTGTCCTCAATGCAGGTGCGCCAACCGGACTATTCCAGACCCTATTAATACCGGGTTCGAGGATTGAAAAATTAATTGATAATCCTTTGGTTGCGGCTGTAACCCTTACGGGTAGTACTGAGGCGGGTAGCAAAGTAGCAGCAGCAGCAGGTAGGAATTTGAAAAAGGCAGTGCTTGAATTGGGTGGTAGCGATGCCTATGTGATATTGGAGGATGCCGACCTGGACCTGGCGGTGGAGTTAACTGTTAGGGGTAGGCTGGTAAATACCGGACAGAGTTGCATAGCTGCTAAGCGTCTTGTTGTGGTAAAGCAGGTACGCAAAGACTTTGAAAAAAAGTTTCTAACCCAAATGAAACTAGCTAAGTTTGGTGACCCCATGGATACCGCCAACAAAATAGGCCCTATGGCCCGTGTTGACCTTCGTGACCAATTACATGACCAGGTTTTACGCAGCATAGCCAAGGGAGCTAAATTGCTCTGTGGTGGTTTTATTCCTGATGGTCCTGGTGCCTGGTATCCCCCCACAGTATTAACCAATGTAAAAAAAGGGATGCCCGCCTACGATGAGGAATTATTCGGTCCGGTAGGTGTGATTATTGAGGCAAAGGATGAAAAAGATGCTATGCGCATTGCCAATGATAGTATTTACGGGTTGGGTGGAGGCATTATCTCCCGAAATGTCGCTAATGCCGAACACCTTGCTGCCAACGAACTGGAAGCAGGAAGCTGTTTCGTAAATGATTTTGTTCACTCCGACCAACGATTGCCATTCGGGGGTATAAAACAAAGCGGATATGGCCGCGAACTAGGCGTTTATGGCATCCGTGAATTTGTAAATATCAAGACCGTTTTTGTAAAATAGTTCGTAATTTTAGTATGGTTTTTGACCTATTGGAAGTATAAGAGGCCAATATTTTTGCAACATCTATTTATGAACATAGTTGATTTGTGACTAATATCTGTTCAGACGTACTTATCCCGATTTTTTAAGTAGCCCCGGCCTTTAGGCCGGGGAAAATGAATAAAATAATTTGGCTTTAGCCGAAATTACCACGATTATCAATAGAAGAAAATGCGAATAAGACATTTAAGAATTGCTGCCCCACCACTAAGAAGTTCTTCAAAAGTCATCAAAAGCATTATTTTCACTGGATTATTATTAACCACAGGTAGCTACACACTCCCTGCACAACAACACAAAACTATGCATACTTATCTGGCCATTGGCGACTCATATACAATAGGTGAACAAGTTCACATTCACGATAATTTCCCCTACCAAACTGTTGACTTATTGAGGAAACAAAAAGTAGAAATGGCAGACCCTGTAATAATAGCAACCACAGGGTGGACTACCGATGAATTGGCTGCTTCAATCAGGGAGCATAATCTTACAGAGAAATTTTCTTTCGTATCCTTATTAATAGGTGTAAATAACCAATACCGTGGTCGCCCTGTTGAAAATTACAAAGTAGAATTCCTTCAATTATTAAACACTGCCATAAGCTATGCTAATGATATACCCGAAAAGGTATTTGTATTATCTATACCCGATTGGGGGGTAACCCCTTTTGCCCAGGGTCACGATAGGGCAAAAATTGCTGTTGAGATTGACTCATACAATGCAGCATGTAAGGAAATCGCCCTGGCTCATCATTGTCATTTTATTGAAATTACCCAGAGCACCCGTGTGCATGGCTTGGATAGCGATTACCTTGTAGCCGACCATCTGCACCCTTCAGGCAAGGAATATGCCATTTGGGCCGAACGATTGGCTAAATTGGTAATTGAAGAATTCAAAAACAAGTAATAAACCACTTGCTATTAATAATTAACCATTTACCCAAAGGGAAGCTGTTTAAAAAATAGACAATTTTGTGGGGCTTTGCCACAAAATTTCAAATCCCTTTTACGTTGAAAAAATTTTACGTTATATTTGACCAAATATTCTTTATGAAGTGTAGATTTTCTCTATTCATTATTGCGTTATTCACAGTTTCATTTGCAGCCCAGGCACAGTTTCAAAAGATTAATACTTTTGCAGGCGATGGTTCCCAGGGCTTTTATGGTGATGGCACAGTAGCTCCCGCTGCTCAATTTCATGGTCCTATAAGCGTATCTGTTGATAATTTAGGTAATGTCTATATAGTTGACTTTTATAATTTCAGGGTTCGTAAGGTAAGCAGTACCGGTGTTATCTCTACTATTGCAGGTAATGGTGTAAATGGCGATACTGGCGATGGCACCATCGGCACTAGTGCCGCAGTTTGTCCACATGGGGTAGTGGCCGATAAACGTGGAAATGTTTATATATCAGATGCTAGTTATAGTGTTATCCGCAAGGTTAATGCACTAGGATTTATCAGTACCTATGCCGGTAATAAGTTGGCTGGTTGGGGTTATAGTGGTGATGGTGGCGCAGCTACCGCAGCTAAATTGCAACAACCATATGGATTGGCACTTGATGCTAAAGGCAACCTTTATATAGCTGATGCTGGCAATCATTGCATTCGTAAGGTGGATACTTTTGGTAAAATATCCACCTTTGCCGGTGTAGGTGGTATGGCTGGTTATACGGGTGATGGTGGTACAGCCACTTTTGCTACACTTGATTCTCCTTATGCAGTAGCTGTTGATAAGTATAACAATGTAATTATTGCCGATTATGGTAATAATGTTATCCGTATGGTAGACTCAACCCGTATGATTCAAACAATTGCAGGTAATGGTGTTTCAGGTATTTCTGCCGGCGCACATGGGTATACCGGTGATAATGGCCCTGCTTTAAGTGCTACTTTAAATAACCCTAAGGGTGTAGCAGTTGATACTATTGGGAATGTATTCATTGCTGACGCTGATAATAATGTAATTCGTAAGGTCGACTGGTCAGGCATTATTACTACAGTAGTAGGTGATGGTACACAGGGTTATGGTGGCGATCTTGGTTACTCTATTGGTGCTAATTTGCATAATCCTTACGGTCTTGCTGTCGACAATAGGGGTAGTATCTTTATTGCAGATGCCAATAACCAGAGGGTAAGGATTTCTTTCAATGTAAATCTCGGAGTAAATAATCTTACTAATAATAAGGTTCCTGAAATTTTCCCTAACCCTTTTACTGGTTCAATAACAATAAACGGCCTTGAACTCAACCAAACCGTTTGTATCTACGATATGGCAGGTCGTCAGCTTACCAGTATGCTTTCTGTAAAAAGCAGCACAAACCAAGCTTATGATTTGTCAGCCCTAGCCACAGGCGTATATTCAATGCATGTATTTGATGCCATCGGCAATAGAATCAGTGTATTGAAACTGGTTAAAGAGTAATTGGTTAGATAAGTAAAATAAACTTGACTTAAAATATTAAAGGCATTTCACTGGTAGGTGAAATGCCTTTTTCAATACTAACAAATCAAGCATTTAGTATGGACATACTTTGAGTTACATATAAAATGGTTTGAAAATATTGTAGGTTGAAACTGTAATTATGTTAATTACAGTTTCAATCGATTATCGGCATACGACTCCCTCTCCTTTGCCTGCCCGCCGTGGTGGGGAGTATCTAATTTGTTGATCAAATGTTCATTGAAAATGACGTTACCACTCCGAAACATCTCAAAAATTACTGTCAGAAAAATCGGGATATGACACCCTCTCCTTTCGAGTGTCTAATTTGTTGCACAAAAGTTCTTTGAAAATGACGTGGCCAACCCCTACATATCTCAAAATTACTGTCATAAACGGCAGGATACGGCACCCTCTCCCTTGGAGATAATGGCGCTAACTTAAATATTTATATTATCTTTGTGTTGTATCAAACCGAGATAAATGAAATCTAACAGGTCATTAGCAATCACTAATCAAATTCAGGATTTACAATCAGGTAACATTATTGGATTATTGC
>CAIWHI010001028.1 GCA_903912435.1 uncultured Bacteroidota bacterium
GGTGGTTCCAATGTCAAGGCCTACGATAATTGGTTGCTCTTTTCTACTCATATTGCATTGAGATTTAAATACTGTTAATTATTTTTCTTATCAGGGTACACATATTTGGGTGCTACCTGATTCCCATTTTTATCCTTATTGTTCTTGTCCTTAGCTTTCTTTTCTTCTTCCTTAGCCTTCTTTTCGTTGTGGTCTTTATTGTCTATTGGCTTGCTGTCCTTGTTCTTATCCTTAGCGTTTTTGGGGTCGGCAGGGTGGGCCTTATCCTTATTATTTACCTGCTTGCCTTTTGCCTTTTCTTCCTCTTTTGGATGTTTTTTTTCTACTTGTTTTTTGTCAGCCTGTTTCTTGTCGGCGTGTTTTTTATCTTTAATATCAGCCTCTTTTAGCTTTACCTTTTTAGGTGGGCGGGCTAATATTTTCATATTTTCTTTAGATGGTTGCTTGGCCTTTTCCTTAGCTATTTCGGCACTTTCTATTGCGTCTTTTACCGAGTCTTTAGAGTCGCTTTTGGCCTCCACTTCCACTATACTATTTATCCAGTTCATGGTCACCGCAGCCTTATCAACCGGCCCGGTATAGGGGATAGCTGGTGAAGCAATAACCTGGCCTTTAAAACGGAGGTCGAGGGTTTCGTATTTGTCCCAGCCTATGCGGTTAAGTACATTTTTATAGAAGGCAAACAAGTTGCCGAATTTATCCTTCATGCCATCAAGGTCACCAAAGAGTATCCTCTGCTCACCCAATACAGGGATGAATTGGAACATCTTAGCAGAATCTACTATCACCTGCGATATCTGTGCATTCCAGAATGAATCGGCCTGTATATTCCTAACCAGGGTTACGATGCGTTTTTTAAGGGCATTACTAGCGCTGTCCTCAAGCAGGTCGGGCACATTGGTAACTATGGTGGTATAGTACACATAGTTTTTGCTCAATGGCATGATGCTCATGGTGCTATCAATATAATAGCTACTCTTGTCCTGCTGGAAAAGCCGGGCCACAGGTATGCGCTGTGTAACATACATATGTAGTATGCGCTCATTGTCGATATACACCTCAGCAGCAGCTACCCATGGGTCGGCAAGCAGCACCTTCTCCATACCATGTATGTCTAATTTAGACATTGGTGTATGTGCCAGGTTAATCTTGCGATGATTGATAGCCAGGTCCATTATTTCATTTTGCTCAATGAAATGGTACTTTTTATCGTTCCGGATATGTACAGCTACATCCTTCACAGGCTTATCATCTTCTATCTTTGAAGCGCTCACCATGGCCACAACACACCCTGTTGATACTATTATTGTAGTAATCAACTGGAGTATTTTGCGAACCGATATTTTGCGCTGATCAGCCATTATTTATACTTTTCCTCTAATATTTTTTTAATTGGTGCTACCAACTGGTCTATATCACCTGCCCCTGCGGTGATGAATAATTCTAATGGGGTATGTGGTATTATGTTGTTTACCAGATTATGCTTATCAGTCAAAATTGTCTTGCCTGTATTGTTTATCCTATCAGCCAGTATTTGCGAGGTAATGCCCGGCA
>CAIWHI010001029.1 GCA_903912435.1 uncultured Bacteroidota bacterium
CAGGAGATTGAAAAAAATGAGGTAGACTATAATTATGTTTTTATTAGCCCGGTATTTGATAGTATATCCAAGCAAGGGTATATGGCTGGAATAGATTTGAATGAATTACCGAGGGTGAAAAACAATATAGCTTCACAAAACCGTTGTTGCTCAGCCACAATAGGCTTGGGTGGAGTTAGTGCTGATAATATTAAGGTATTGCAGGAAAAAGGCTTTGATGGTGGTGCATTACTAGGTGCAGTCTGGAATACTTCTGACCCCGTAAGTGCCTTTTTGAAAGTACAGAGCGTTTTATCCCACTAAGGCAATAACCCATTTACGCCCTTATCAAGATTCATAATTTCAATAAATCCTTTAGCCTGCAGGATTTTGGCGGCATGCATACTCCTTACACCTGATGCGCAATATACTATTACAGGGGCAACTTTTTTCAGTGAGCTAATACAAGCCTCAAATCCCGATAAAGGAATATTAATACCACCAATATTGCCAATTATGTGCTCTTCTACCTCACGTACATCAACGAGCTGGCAGGTGGGGGTGGTTTCAACAATTTTCTGCAGGTTTTCGTAGCTTATGTTTTTTATTGCTGAGGAACAATCAGTAGCAGGTTGGGGTAGGGACTTGATGTTTTTATTAGCTGGTACTAGTTTGAAGTTGAAACTATGGCTATGCATAGTAAGGGTATCAATGACCAGGAGTTTTCCGGCTAACACTTCGCCTATACCGGTAATCATTTTTATTACCTCATTTGCCTGAATTGTACCAATAATTCCCGGTAGGGTAGCAATCACCCCTATATCTGCGCAGTTGGGTGATTCACCGGCACCTGGAGCTTCTGGAAATATGCACCTGTAGGTAGGTCCTCCATTATAATTAAATACCGATACCTGCCCTTCATATTTATATATGGCACCAGACACCATTGGTTTATCCAGCATCACGCAGGCATCATTTACCAGGTAGCGGGTGTCGAAATTGTCTGATCCATCAACAATTATGTCATAGGTTGATATGGTTTCCAACGCATTGTCGAAGTTTATAAAGTAAGGATAACAAATGATGGTGGTATTATTATTAAGAATATTGAGTTTTGATTTGGCTACCTCTGCTTTTGGTAAACCTATATCAGCCTGGGTATAGAGCACCTGCCTTTGCAGATTGCTAATGTCTACCTTATCGCCATCAGCAATGCCCAGGGTACCCACACCTGCCGCGCATATGTATTGCAATATTGGGCAACCTAACCCACCTGCACCTATAACCAGCACCTTGGCTGATTTTAGTTTTTCTTGTCCGCTCATTCCCACCTCAGGCAAAATAACTTGTTTACTATACCGTACTTGTTCCTCTTTTGATAACATTTCGTGTCGCTCTTATCTTATTCAAAATTAGTCCTAAAATCCATTCAATACCTTTAATGATAAATTTCGAGTTATCAATGATTCCTTAAAATATCCCCAAATTATAGTACTTGGGAGTTTTTTAAAGGGTTCACTCCTAGCTTTACAACATATAAATATGCGAATATCCTGCATCTTCCTGGTTTTAGTGCTTTGTGGTCTGAATGGTACTGCACAAACTATGATGGGCTATGTGCGTGATGCCAATACAGGTAGACCCTTATACCCTGTAGTAGTGGTGAATGAATCAACACAAGAGGCAGTGACTACTAATGATAGCGGTCTCTATGTAATAAGTGCGCGCACGGGTGATGTGATGGCGTTTTCTTTTATTGGTTATCAGACTGTGGAGCGAAGAAAGCCCACTTCTATTATTATTGCCAGCATCAATATTAATATGGAGCCCCAGCAAATTAGCCTGCCGGAATTTAAATTCAAGATTGATAAGCGAACCAAATACCAGATAGATTCGGAAGAAAGAAGGTCTATTTATAAACTTCCATTAGAAAGGACATCCCCTTCTGCTATTTTGAACCCTGCATCAGCAATTGCAGAAATGTTCTCCAAACAGGCTCAATTCCGTAAACAATTTAAGGAGAACTTTTATAATGGAGAGGTTGAGAAATTTGTAGATACCCGTTATACCCCGGACTTGGTTGCCAAGATGACAGGTTTCACAGGTGATACAATTGGACATTTTATGTATTCCTATCCCATGACTTACCAGTTTGCCCGCACAGCTACCGACCTTGAACTGAAAATGTGGATAAGAACTAATTATAGAGAATATCTAAAATCGCCTCAATACTTAAATCCTAAAGAATATTATTTTAGGGATACTGTTATCGTAGATACTCTAAACCGGAACTAAACCGCCATCATGCTACAGCCCCTAAGTATACTATGGTCCATGCGGCCCAAAACCTCAAAGCTGCTATCGGTATAAATATTCCCGAGGTCTTCAGTAGCAATAAAGGGACATGAATAGAGATTAGCCAGGTCAATTATATTAAGGCAACCATTGCCTGTTTTATTTACTTCAAGCGGGTCATTTATATCTCTTACCAATACTTTCATGGTATTGGTGCAATGAAACAGACCATCGGCTTTGGCATATGCTTGCGATAATAATTCGGTCATACCATATTCAGAGTGGATATTATCTAGGTGCCAGGCGCTTTTTAATTCATCATGCACTTCCATGCGGGTCATCTCTTTCCTGCGGCCCTTCATACCACCTGTTTCCATAACTACGGTATGTTTCAGATGCATAGGGTAGGAAGCAGCAAAATCGAGCAGTGCAAATGTTACGCCTAATAGCAATACTTTTTGCCCCTCATTTTCCAATTTATCTATTGTTTTATACAATGCCTCCCATTCATTTATATAGAATCCGTTTGCAGGATGTTGGCTTTTTCCCATCAACACTCTTGCCATGTGAACCAAAGATGCATTGGCACGTTCCAGGTAGGAGGGTAGCAAGGCAAGGATTGCATATTCAGAAGGATTGCCATAAAATTGCTCAAAACCTTGTGATAAAGATTGCTCATAAACCCTGGCATCAAGCACATAATGCCTGGAGGTTGACTCACCGGTAGTGCCACTACTTTCAAATAGTAAGTCGTAGTTTATTTCGTTTGATGGTGTTTTTATGCTTTCAATAGTGCTGATTACAGTATGTGATTTATAAAATGATATGGGTAGAAATGGGATTTTTTCTAATGATTTTATGGTTTCGGGTTTTTTCCGCATAGCATCGCAATAAGCCCTGTATATTTCACAGTTAGCATACTGAAATTGAAATACATTCAATGCAACCTGTTCGAAATTATTTTCTGTGACACCTAATACTATTTCAGGCTTTATTAACGTTGTTTTGTCAATCACTTTGTTTAACTTTGATAATATGTTAGGCCGTTTTTTATCTATTATTGTATGGTCAATGCTTTTGTTTGCGGCATGTAAGAGTCCCACGGCATCAAAGATACCATTCATATCGTTGATAAGATTTGTTCCCGATTCTATGAAGGTAAATATTGATACTACTTATATTTATTTTAACATTGAAGATGGAGATGCTGATATTGGGAATTCTGATGTTTCACAAATTTACTTAAAAGATAGCCGCTTCGATAGCTTAGGATTTACTAAGACTCCATTTCCGGATATCGACAAATCTATTGAAGACCCAACCAAAGGCTTGATAGGTACCTGTGTGTTCTTTCCATTTCCACAGCCCACCCCCCGCCTCGATTCACTCCATTTCAATACAGGGGATACGTTACATTACGAATTTTATATTACAGACAGGGCTGGCCATCAAAGCAATCATATTACTACCCACGACCTCATAATAAGGCCATAGTTAGGTTGTCTCAATTTACTTTTTACTACTCTTGTAAATGATGGTTTTAATCCAAAGACAATTATTTATACCTCTTTTATTTGGGTTAATTAAAGACCCTTTTCGCCACAAAAAGGGCCATATTTTTTTGCAGCTTTGATAATTCATATACTAGTGGAAAAATATTTATAGCAATTATTTTCACTTTCAGTGAAAATAATGATAAATTTACCTTCAAAAGCTTATTATGAAATTTACACGTTTACTCTTATTGTGTTCCCTATTGTTATTGGCTGGTAGTTCCTATGTTTCTGGGCAGGTAATGATTATGGAAAGTACATGTGGTACTGGAACTGCAGGCTCACTTGGAGATGGTGCCGGTGCTACTGCGGCTCAAACCAATACGCCATATGGTACTGCTTACGATGCTGCCGGTAATCTGTACCTTGCAGAACAGGGAGGTAATAAAATCCGTAAAATAAATACAGTATCCGGTATCATTACTACTATTGCGGGTACAGGTACTGCTGGTTATTCTGGTGATAATGCTGCTGCATTGGCTGCAACTTTGCGTGGCCCTACTGGTCTCGCTGTGGATGCATCAGGAAACGTTTTTGTTGTAGACAATGGCAATAATGTAATCCGTAGGATTGATGCCGGTACTGGTATAATTACTACTATTGCAGGTACTGGTGTTTCGGGCTATTCAGGCGATGGAGCGGCTGCAACATTGGCAACTTTGTATAACCCCCGTGGAATTGCACTTGATGCGGCAGGGAATATTTATTTCTCCGATCCCGGATCAGGATTTGGTGCAACCAGCGAACGTATCAGAAAAATTACTTATCCATCTGGTATTATTACTACGATTGCCGGTAAATCGGGAGCAGCAGGTTTTGGTGGCGATGGTGCAGCAGCAACTTTGGCTACGCTAAACGGTCCAAGAGGTGTTGCCGTGGATGCTGCAGGTAATGTGTTTATTGCTGACGCAGGAAACAACCGTATACGCAAGGTAGATGCGGTTACCAATTTCATTTCAACTGTTGCCGGTACTGGTACAGGTGGTTTTAATTTTGACAACGTAGCTGCCACTACAGCCCAGGTTAATGGTGCTTCGGGTGTGAATTTTGACCCTGCCGGAAACCTGATTATTTCTGATGCCAATAATAACCGCATCCGTTCTGTTAATGCATCTACCCAATTTATTACTACCATTGCAGGTGTTGGTGGTTTTGGCGGGTTTACAGGAGATGGTGGTGCTGCTACTGCTGCTAAGATAAGTGGCCCGGTAGGTGTTAGTTTCGTAAATGCCAGTATGTATTATATCTACGACCGTAGTAATAACCGTATTCGCGTTGTTTACCCTAACCACACACCATCACCTACTGCTGGTACCCACCAAACCGTTTCAATCTGCGAAAATTCAGGTGCTGATAGTTTAAATCCTAATTTAACTGTTTATGATATTGATTCAAACCAAACTGAAACATGGAGTACCCAACTAGCTCCATTGCATGGTACTCTGGGTGGTGCTGCTACCAAATCATCTAACCCAGGAAATATTGTGCCAACTGGTCTTTATTATACTCCTACGCTTGGTTATAGTGGTATAGATTCTGTAATTGTTAAGGTTACAGATGGTTTTGCTACTGCTTATGATACTATCGTATTTAATATTACCCCATTACCAATTGTGGCTCCAATTACAGGTTCTAATGTAGTTTGCGTGGGTTCAAATATCACCAATTTCGATGTTACATCAAGTGGTCTATGGGGTATTACTAATGCTAATGCTTCAATATCAGGTGGTGGTGTAATAACTGGTGTTAATCCCGGTATTGATACTGTAACTTATTCTGTGACTAATTTCTGTGGTACTACTACCTCTACTAATACTATTACTATAAATCCTCTTCCAGATGCAGGTTCTATTGCCGGTCCCACAAATGTTTGTGTGGGCTCTGCAATATTCCTTTCTGATCTGGCGATTGGTGGAAGCTGGTCTGTACAAAATGCTACTGCTACGGTAGCATTAGGTAATGTAACCGGTGTTTCGCCAGGTACTAATATTGTATCTTATACTGTATCTAATAGTTGTGGTACAGCAGTTGCATCATATCCTATTACAGTGCAAACAATACCAAGTGCAGGTGTTATATCTGGATTTACCAGTGTTTGTGAAACTGCAAATATTACCCTTAGTGAAACCGTAACAGGTGGTACCTGGTCTGCTAGCAATGGTAGTGCAACTATAGTAGCTGGTGTGGTTACCGGTGTTACTGCCGGTGTGGATACTATTTCCTATAATGTTAGCAACCCATGTGGTGCTGCTACCGCAACCTATGTTGTAACAGTAAATCCTCTACCAGTAGCAGGTACCATAACAGGAGCCGCAAATGTATGCTTAGGTGCAACTATAACATTGGTTGACGGTGCATTTGGTGGTGGATGGTCAAGTACAAATACTAGCGTTGCTACTGTAGCGGGTGGTGTGGTAACTGGTATGGCTGTAGGTACTACTACAATATCTTATACTGTAATAAATGGTTGCGGAACAGCAGCTGCTACCCAGGTAGTTTCGGTAATCTCTGTTCCGACTGCAGGTACAATAGCTGGTCCTACTGCGGTTTGTGAGGGAGCGAATATTACTCTTACCGATCCGGTTTCTGGTGGTAGCTGGACTGCATTAAATACTAATGCCAGTGTTTCTTCATCAGGAGTAGTTACAGGTGCAACGGGTGGTACCGATGTAATCACCTATACTGTTGTTTATTCTTGCGGCACAGCATTTACTACTTATAACATTACCATCAACCCACTACCAAACCCTGGTATTATTGTTGGTTCTAGTAATGTTTGTTTAGGTTCTTCTACTACACTAACTGATGCTACTACCGGTGGTGTTTGGAGTGCTACCAATGGTCATGCTACCGTTTCTGGTGGTGTGGTTACCGCTGTTACTGCCGGAGTTGATACAATTAAATATAGCCTTACCAACGGTTGTGGTACCGTTGCAGCTACCAAAGTGGTTACTGTAGCACCTATTGTTACTCCATCACTATCACTTAGTTCTAGTATTGGTTTCACTACATGTCCTGGAGTTGCAGCAACATATACACCAAACCCGGTAAATGGTGGTTCTACCCCTGTTTATTCATGGAGTGTAAATGGTTCATCCATTGCTTCTGGTGCTTCTTTCTCTTATGCACCTGCAAATGGTGATGTTATCCTCTGCTCTATGACAAGTAGCTATGCCTGTGTTACTACATCGGTAGCTTCTTATAGTGTGGCTGTGGTTGTTAAACCAAATCTTACTCCTACGGCAAGTATCTCTGTTGGTATTATTGGTGATACAGTATGTGTGGGTACTATGGTTACTTTCACTCCAAGCATTACAAATGGTGGTACGGTTCCAGGTTATTCATGGAATGTGAATGGTGCCTTTGCGGGTTCAGGCAGCACTCTGTCTTATGTCCCAAGTAATGGTGATAACGTAAGTCTTTCATTAACCAGCAGCTACCTTTGTCCTGTTCCAGCTACTGTTACAAGTAATGTAATTAGTATGACAGTTGATGCTACTGAAACTCCTTCAGTTACAATTAAGGCGAGTCCATCAAATTTAGTTTGCGTAGGCACACACGTAACTCTTTATGCCCACACTGTTTATGGCGGTGCTACTCCTTTCCTACGTTGGACAAGAAACGGTGTTAATGTTGGTACAGGCCCATCATTTACTTATACTCCAATGAATGGTGACCTTATTCAATGTATGCTGGCTAGTAGTGCATCGTGCCGCACTATTGATTCTACTTTCAGTAATACTGTTGTAATGACAGTTACCCCAATGGTAGTTCCTACAGTGAACATTTCTACTACATCGTCAACGCTTGTTAATGTGGGTTCAACAGTTACCTTCATTGCCCTTGTTGGTGGAACAACAACCCCCGGCTACCAGTGGTATGTAAATGGTGTAATAGTGCCTGGTGCCACTACAAGCACTTATACCTTAAATTCTTCAGTTGCAGCTATCAGTGATGTGACTTGTGTAGGTTCAAGCCTTGATCCTTGTAATGTTAATGTAACCAGCAATCATATAGTAGTAAGTGTAGCTCCACTCGAAGTGAATAATCTGGCTACAGGTGCCAACCTGAATCTGGTTCCTAATCCAAATAATGGTAATTGCTCATTAGAGGGTAGTGTATCAGCTACCGCCAATAATATCAGCATAAACATTGTCAATGCAATAGGTCAGGAAGTTTATGCTACAACCATTCCAGTTGATAATGGCCAGGTAAAAGCCCAAATAAGCCTTAGCAATGAATTGCCTAATGGTGTTTACCTTTTACAGGCACACATAGGCAATGAGCTTAAAAACATCAGGTTTACTATTAACCGTTAATAGTAAAATCAAATAAAATATGCTAGCCGCTCCATTTGGGCGGCTAGTTTGTTTGTGTAGCAGGTAGTTTAGAGAAAGTATATAGTAGATAGACGGCAGGGGTAGATAGTAGGGACTGGTAGATAGTTTCCCCATTGTTGGTGTTTTCACCAAAGCCATTGACTTAAGGATTTTAGAAACTTATTGATGGATTTATAGGAATAGACTTTACAAGCCCTAAGGGCTTGAATATGAATAGCCCCCGGTGAAACCGCAGGGCTGTTGCATTCTGTTTTTATATGGCTAAAAAATCCCGAAGGGATGATATTATTATAGAAAAATGATCATTTTTAAAGCTTTAAACCCCGGAG
>CAIWHI010001030.1 GCA_903912435.1 uncultured Bacteroidota bacterium
ACTTATTCTTTCAAATAAATCCAACTCTTCTGATGTACAGGTTATTTCCATATTCTCACGCAAAGCTATGACAGGAATTATTTATTATGCAATATAAATTTATTGATTGGGTACTGAGGGACGTTGATTACATAAAGTCTACCAAATGGCGCAGGTGTTTTTCTTTTATGTACGGCACAATCCCTACAGTCGTTGGGACACGGGTAGCAACCTAATCAAGGGCTTTTGTAACTCCGCAGAAATGGAAAAGAACAAACCAAATGGCGGACTTTATTTAATCATCCTTCCCTGTGTTAATAAGGCAAAAAAACAGCGCTGAGAAAGTACCATTGTTGCCTTGACCTGTGATTATGCATACTTTTTAGAACTAAAGTCATGTGTTCATCAAATGCGCCATATTCATAATCCTACATCTATCCAAATCTACTAATCAAAATCAGTTCAAATTAGAGCAGCTATATATGTATAATTGGACAATTCAGCCTATATGCATCGCCAAAATTTCATATTCCTATTTCCATTGCAATGACAAGCGTTTGTTTCAATCAAACGACAATCACCATCATGACAAATTAGAATCAAAGCATTAACCGATACAAATCATGACAATATTTTTAAAATTGTTTGAATTTTACATCATGAAATAGTTGATAAATAAAATTAAAAAAATCAACTGACAATAAGATAAAAATCAAAATTAGCTAAAGCTAACATTGAATTCGTAAATACTTAACATTATCAATAAACGAATCTAATAGTTAAGAACGTGTTAACTATATAGAAAAGTCCAATAAAGCCGAACAAGGACATTAAATAAAGGTAGGCAACAGGTTAGCCGAAAACTGATTAGAGTAGGCAAGTATTAAAAATATAGTTTTATGAAAATTATAGCGTGTGAAGTCAGTAAAGAAATTGAAGGCTGTCCTAAGGAGAATGCAATTGATGGTGACATTACAACAATTTGGAGTTCCGGTGCTGCTTCTACTCCACCTGACTGCCAATGGATTGAAGTAATTTTAGACCACCCAATGGAAAAAGTCACATTATATTGGATGCCCGAAATGTTGCCTAGCACAGGAGATGTTAAAGTTGAGTTTAAATTGTATAATAAAGGAAGCGAAGAAATTGGATTGAACACACCTGCACCCTATCATTGTGCGACCAAGGTGTGGGTATACTCTACCTTACATACATACGACCCAAAAAGCAATCCGGATATTACAGATTGGAAAGTTAAACGTGTAAGAATGACCTTCATATCTTCACCTTCATGGATAGCGCTTAGAGAAATAACTGTCCAAGAACCAAGCGACCTGCATAAAACACTGTAAAGTTTGAATATTTATCTTTTCAGCCCTTTGTATCGCTTAAAGGCGATGCACAGGGCTGATTTTGTATTTTATCTATTATATCTAAACAGCAAATCCCCTAAAGAGCTTGTAGAAGGTAAGTAATCAAAAATCCTAAAATCTTAGAATCCTGCCCATCTTAATTCAGACTCTCCCTCACAAAATCCCCAAAATCCTGACTATAATCAGTTCCATATATGGGTAATGGATATAATTTTGGCGGTTTAGTATTCTTCTATGATGGAAATAATGGCCCCGGTGGGCTCATGGGAAAGTTTGCAGGCTGCTATACAGGCAGGGGCTGATTCTATATATTTTGGTGTGGAGCAATTGAATATGAGGGTTAAATCTGCCGCATCGCTTACCGTGGCTGATATCCCTGAAGTTGTGGCCCGCTGCGGGGAGCATGGCATCAGAACCTATCTCACACTCAATACTACCATGTACGACCATGATAAACAATTGGCTAGCACCATCATAGCACAGTGCAAGGCTAGCGGTGTAAATGCCATCATTGCGGCTGATTTTGCCGTGCTGAATGAATGCAGAAAACAAGGTGTAAGCATACATATAAGCACTCAGGCCAATATCACCAACATTGATACCGTAGAGTTTTTCAGTGCATATGCCGACCTGATTGTGCTTTCGCGCGAACTTACCCTGCAACAGGTTAAAAATATTACCAGAGAAATTAAGTCGCGCAACATTATGGGGCCTAAAGGCGAACTGATGAAGATTGAAATATTTGCCCATGGTGCCTTATGTATGGCCGTATCAGGCAAATGTTACCTTAGCCTCGACTCTAATAATTCATCGGCCAACAGAGGTGCATGTGTGCAGAATTGCAGGCACAAATACCTGGTTACCGATTTGGATAGTGGCAAAGAACTGGAAATTGACAATGAATATATTATGAGTGCAAAAGACCTTTGCACCATAGATTTCCTGGATAAAATAGCAGAAACAGGCGTATCGGTATTGAAAATAGAAGGGCGTGGCCGGAGTGCCGACTATGTTTATACTACTGTAAAATGTTATAAAGAAGCTGCAATTGCCATAGAAGATGGCAGCTATAGTAAAGAAAAAACAGAAGACTGGAAGGCAAGGCTCAGCACGGTCTTTAACCGTGGTTTCTGGGACGGCTATTACCTGGGTAGGCAACTTGGCGAGTGGAGTGATACCGATGGGTCGCAGGCTACACGCAAAAAAATATACCTGGGCAAGGCTGTAAAATACTACCCAAAGATAGGGGTTGCTGAATTTGTTTTAGAAACAGCCGGCCTGGCAGTAGGTGATGAACTATTACTTATGGGGCCTACTACCGGTATTGTATCTCAGATAGTTGATAAAATCCATGTAGATAATGGCCCTGTAGCAATGGCTGATAAAGGCAACAGCATTGCCGTGCCCTTTGCCGAGAAAGTAAGGACGGGAGATAAATTGTATAAAATAGTAACCACCGAATATGCCTAAAATCCTACATCAACGGGGCAAGTGTATAGGTTGCAATATTTGCTTTGAGATATGGCCTGTAAGGTGGCGCATGTCACGGCAAGATGGCAAGTGTACCCTTATAGATGGCACTGAAAAAAAAGGAATCTGGCAAGCCCTGGTTTCCGGCGATGAATTGGCTATTAATAAAAAAGTTGCACAGGCTTGCCCTGTGAAAATAATTAAAATTGTGGAGTAGGTTATAGGCTTATTTCACCACCGAAACCTTGGCAAAATACTTGTTTACACCACTCTTCACCTGGCATATATACATACCATTAGGTATGCCAGCTAAACTGACAGTAGTAGCCCCTAATGAAGTTTCCAGCTGATTTCTATAAATAGTCTGACCCTGCATATTTACCAATTCCACCTGCACATTGGTTTCTAAAATCCCTGACCAGCTAATATTCAAAAGATCATTAGCCGGATTAGGGAAGGCTTGTATTTGGCCATTTTCAACAACATTATAAATATCTACCTTGCTGCGTTCTTTCCTTTTATATAGCTCCAACCCTCCCCTCTTGTTACCCAAAATAAGCTCAAAACTACCATCATGGCCCATATCAGCAATTGTAAGCGATGCCCGCATATTATCATAGATACCACCTGCTGGTACAGGTTGCGCATAAGCATTGTGGGTAGAATCAATAAATGAAAACTGACTATCCAGCATGGTATAGGTAGCAGTAGTGTCGCCACTCTGGAAGCCTGTGAACCTATAAATATTGCCTGAATTGCTCCCTATCATTAGGTAATCAATACCGGTTGAATCAATTTTACCAATAAATGGTGTGCTATAAATATTGAAATTACGCTTGGGGTCGGCTGCAATATGCCCCAGCTCCTGGGTGATTAACTTTAACTTTATAGTGCCGGGTATAGTGCTTACGTTTTGGTAATACACCAATGTGCCATAGATATTGCCTATAATAAGGTCCTTTTTGGTATCCTTATCAATATCATAAATAAATGGTGCAGCAGAATTGTCAACAGATATTGTATCCCCGTTTTCATCTGTGAGGTATAAAGAAACCAATTGCCATATAGGTGTAACCGTATCACTTGTAGCCCAGTTTTTGAAATAAGAGATAGTACCGTTTGAATGACCTACAAGAAGGTCGGCCTTCCCATCATTATCAATATCACCAAAGGCTATTGCAGTTCCCTTAAAATTATAAATGCTGGTATTGAGGAAATCAGTAGTCTGTAAGGTCAATTGCGGGTGACCTACAGTACCTGTATTTTTATAATAGGAAATACGGCTTTTCATAGTGCCATCGGGCTGAAAATACCCACCTGAACCAACAAACAAATCGGGTAAACCATCCTTATTATAATCAAATACCATAGGGAACGACGAAGAACCACAATCAATAGTCATATCAGTCATAAACGAATCAGATTGGAAACGCCAATCCGGGTGACCTGCGGTTGAATAATTTTTATAGTACCAGATAGTATGATAATTTTCAGATCCTTCACCTAATTTATTAGGTGCAATAATCAAATCTTTCTTACCATCCTGGTCTATATCTATATTAAATGCGGCAGGCCATTGGGGTAATTCCACCGATGTGCCACCTGTAGTTGATTGCCATAAGGTATCCTGCGAGATCAGACTATCCGGGCCTGAACCGTTCTCTATTCTTCCATTAATCACCAGGCAAAGCTCATTAAAATAGGAATTACCATTGAGTAAATCATAATCGCCATCCATATCCCAATCGAATAGACAGGGTGTATTACCCCCATCGGTAACCCTGCCACCTGTACGTGGCGTTTTGTGCAGGTGGCTATTATTACACGGTATGCAATTAGCAGCGGTTTTGGCCAATTCCATAGCCCTAAATACACCTTGTTTTGCTTTCCCCCAGCATCCGTCCACCAATTTAATAGATATTGTATCACATGGCAGTCCATTTTCCACACGCATATTTTTATACCAGTTCATGGTTCCACCACTTATGTCATAGGCGATGAAGTCGAGGTCACCATCATTATCTACGTCTACTATGGCTGGTATATCATAGGGATTGGTAAATGCATTTACCGGAAACCCATGTGTGTAGGCATCATTAGAATAAAGCAGGTCCTGGTAAAATGCAAAACACAACTGGTTGGATGAATTATAATAACCCCTATATACCTCAAATCCTGATGTACCCTGCTGGAATAAATCGGCAATACCATCACAGTTATAATCTGCCAATATAAGGTAGTTATAAATAGCCGGAAAATTGAGGGCATATTTAGGATCGTATTTATATATTGGATGCCCTGTTGTACCCTTATTGATAAAAGTGCGAACGCTATTCCATGGTTCAAATATCACCAGATCCTGCAATCCATCATTGTTTAGGTCACCCATAGTCAACTGTGGATTGTTAAACCCACCACACCATGCCAGGGTTTGTTCCCTGTTGTAGGCAAATACCTTGATGCTGGTATCAGGTTGATAAAATTTCAACTGCGCATCTGAATTGCTTGCAAACAATAAAATAAAAGCAATAAATAAACCCGCTACTCTAATCTGCATAACATAATTCGTTTAAAATATCCTCAGTGAGTGATTAATCAGCAATAAATTTAAGGAAAATTAATGAAAATAGCTTTAAGAATTACGTGAAATCCAGGCAATACAGCTCAATTTCCAAATTTATATTAGGAAAAACAAATACCCACATTATTTCTATTAACTGATAGTCTATATTTTCTCTACCAATACAGCAGTGCCATAAGCCAATACTTCTGTAATAGTTTCCCCTACGTCATTTGCATCATAGCGCATAGCTATGATAGCATTAGCTCCACGTTGGCTGGCATGTTCTATCATTCTATGGTAGGCTTCTTCCCTTGCTTTCTCGCAAAGCTCTACATATACTGATAGTTCACCTCCAAAAACAGATTGTAAATCACCGGCAATATTGCCTAATAGGCTACGCGACCTTACGGTAATGCCCCTAACTACGCCCAGGTGGCGGGTAATCCTGTATCCCTCAAGTGAGTTAGCTGTTGTAATAAGATTATTATCAATCATGATTTTTTATTTCAAAGATAATGGGATGATGCTGAAAAGCATTGGAAAATTGAAATCAAAAAAAGATAAAACTAAGGCTGTCTACTTTTAGGGGAAAACACCAAGCTTAGAACAGCAAAAAAATCAAAAAAAAATTATTAAGAAACTTGACAATAATATAAAGAATTTATAAATTTACATCTATCAATTTAGCACCATGTCAGATACCACAAAAGAAAAAGTTCCGTTATTCAGCCATCTTTGGGATTATATCAAAAGAAACATCTTTATAACCTTTGGTACTGGTGGCATTATTCTGGGTGTTTTAATAATGACTTATCCTAAAGGCTCATTCCATGAAATTGAATATGAACCACGGGTACTCCTGGGCAACCTACTTAAACAAAACGATACTCTTTATAAAAATGGAAAAGAACATGATGTCGTACTCGATTCGGAAATTAAATATAGATTAAAGATAACTTCTCAAGTTAATGACTCATTATTGGATGCACAATTGGTACATAACCAATTATTTTTCAACAAGGATAGCTTTAAAATTGACAGCCTGTTTATTGACTTTAAAGCTATAGATGAATCGAATGAAGATTCGGTATTGTTTTATTGGGATTATTATATAACCACATCTGTTAAAGATAATAAACCAATAGGACCATATCACCTTACAGGCAAATTATACTCAACGAAAACAGTATTCAAGCAAAGTATTAAGTTTTTTACCGAATACCCCGGCTTTGCATTATGGACATTTTTAATCATCCTCCAATTTGGAT
>CAIWHI010001031.1 GCA_903912435.1 uncultured Bacteroidota bacterium
TGGTGCCAACGACACTAAAATAACTGTACCTGTAAAGCAATTTATCTTCGTGTAGTGAAAATTAGAGGCTATTTATAGCCTGGTTTTTGTTCCAATTTATTACAATCATCCAAGCCACCTAATCTGAATTTCATTGGGATATTTGCTTTTTGAAGTTTTAATTCCTGACGGCAAAAGAAGGGTAGATGTTTGCTGTATAAGTCTTGTGGTATATTGGTAGGGTAGGATGGGGTAGTAATGTAGACGCTAAAAGGAAGAGAAATTTGTTTCTTCATTTTAGCGTCTTGTAATTGCAATCCTTGTCCTGCAACATTGTGGCAGAAAAGAACGCATATTGCCAGTAGGAATGTTTTTTTCATTGATTATACCTGTATTGTAAATGTACGATAGTTTCGATTATCCGGATTGGAATAGGTGATGGAAATTAGGCTGATATATATTGTTTGTAGTTTTGTTTAAAAAATATCTAAATGCCTTCCTAACATTTTGCTTCCTAACAACGTCATATAATTTAAATGCATAGAAATGGAGAAGCTTAACAATGACCTGAATTTAACATTTGCACTCGTGATTATATATGGGATTATATTTTTTGCGGCCTGCAAACGTAGCGATAGTAAGACTTTAATAACTGGTTGTAAAGACCCCAAGGCTTTAAATTATAATTCAAAAGCTGATGTAGCTGCCCCTTGCCATTATACCATATCTGGCTTCTCAGGCAAATATTATATGACTGATACTGAAATCCAGTTAAACCATGATTATACTCTTAGCTGGTATGATACTTCCTATAGTCATTATTATATCAATTGTAGTGTATTATGTAGTGATAGTATGTATTTCGATACGCTAATACATTGCCCTTATTGTGCCTCAAAAAACATTGTAGTAAGCGCAGATAATGGATCATTTAGTTTTGATAATTCAACGACACCAGTTGATTATAGTGGCTATGGTTATTTCCGGAATGATACCTTGTTTTTTCATTATGGTGCCACAGCGACCTATGGATTTACGGGGAGCGATACACATAATGCAACTGGTAAGAAACAGTAATCTTCTTTGAATATCTCCTATTAATTCCCTGGAAATACAAGTAATATCACTTATGAGAAATGAAATATTTCTAAGTTTTAAAATCGTGGGTTTTGATGATAGCACACACAATGAATTAAGCAGGCAAATTGGCCTCACCCCTTCCAAGGTCTATATTAAGGGTCAAAGGATTAATCCGAAGTCAGATAAGCTGTCTGAAAACAATGTGTGTATTATTGATGTTCCTTCCCCCCAGGATATTAATGTGAATAATCAATTACATGCATTATTAGATATTCTTGAGCCAAGAATTCCTGTACAAAGGGGAATTTGCCAGAAATATTACTGCGAGATTTCATGTGCCATTTACATGTATATTGGTGAAAGTACGCCCTGGCTGCACTTCGATAATCGGTACAATGAGCTAATAAAGGAACTGAATATCGAATTTGACCTTGACCTATATGCGCTTAATGAACAATCCCAACAAACTATTGATGCGTAGTATTAATAGTTTTCCAAGGCATTAATAAACGAAACCCTCTGATGATGGAGGGTTTCGTTTGTATCATTTATTTTGTGTTAGCTGTTTTATCAATCCCGTCGTCCACAACATATACATCCTCATTCTGATGTCTCATCCTGAAGTTTTCCCTGGCATATTGTTCCAGCCTGGCCGGATTATGTTGCAGGTCTTCCTTCTCTTTTTGCATCTTATTTATTTCACTATTCAGGTAGGCCACATCACCTTTCAGGCTGTTGAGTTCCTTTTGTCTTTGGCGTAGTGATATCCAGTCGTTTTGGTCAAAAAAGACAGTCCATGCCACAAAGGCCAACCCTGTTATGAAATATTTGTTAGTAATGACTTTGAGTAGTGTCTTCATATTGTATTGATCTGATACCTAAAGAATTATATAGCTAAAACGAGGCATCAGGTTTTAATAACCTGATGCCTCGTAAATATATTTATTTACCAAAGCGAAGTGTTTTGCCAGGGTAGAAAGCCTTACCCTGCAATTCTTCTTCAATACGTAATAACTGGTTGTATTTGGCCATACGGTCGCTACGGCTTGCAGAACCGGTCTTTATCTGACCGCAATTCAGTGCAACTGCAAGGTCGGCAATAGTACAATCTTCTGTTTCACCACTGCGGTGACTCATAATGGTATTATAGCGGTTATACTGTGCCATAGTCACAGCATCCATAGTTTCGCTAAGCGTACCTATCTGATTTACTTTTACCAGTAGGGCATTAGCTACACCTTCCTTAAAGCCTTTTTCCAAACGTTTTACGTTTGTTACAAAAAGGTCATCACCTACTAATTGTATCTTATTACCCAGGGCATCAGTAAGCTTTTTCCAGCCCTTCCAGTCGTCTTCAGCCATACCATCCTCAATACTTACTATTGGGTATTTTTTGCACCATTCAACCCAATATTCTACCATTTCGTCGCTGCTTATTTTACGACCATCGCTTTTATGGAAGTGGTATTTTTTCTCCTTTTCAATCCATAGTTCGCTTATAGCAGCATCCATGGCTATACTTACCTGAGTACCTGGTTTGTAACCAGCCTTTTCGATTGCTTTAAGAACTATTTCAATGGCTTCTTCGTTGCTTTGGATATTAGGTGCAAAACCCCCTTCGTCACCCACGTTAGTGCTGAAACCCTTATCTTTCAATACCGTTTTCAAGCTATGGAA
>CAIWHI010001032.1 GCA_903912435.1 uncultured Bacteroidota bacterium
ATCTTGCCAACCAAGCATGGTGATTTTGAATTGGTAGCTTTTAAGCAAACGAATACTGGTGAAACTCACCTTGCATTGATAAAGGGTGAATGGGAAAAAGATGAGCCTGTACTTGTAAGGGTTCATAGTTCATGTTTTACAGGTGATATACTTCATAGTTTACGTTGTGACTGTGGAGACCAGTTGGTAAAGGCTATGGAAATGGTGCAGGAGGCAGGGAAAGGCATTGTACTTTATATGAATCAGGAGGGTAGGGGAATAGGCTTATTTAATAAGCTAAAGGCATATAAGCTACAAGAAGAGGGTAAGGATACAGTTGAAGCTAACCTGGCACTTGGATTTAAAAATGACCAAAGGGATTATGGAATAGGAGCGCAAATATTAAGACATCTGGGTGTGTCTAAAATGCGCCTAATGACTAATAATCCACGTAAGCGTGCCGGTATAGTAGGGTATGGCCTTGAAATAGTGGATAATGTACCACTTGAAATTAAGCCCAATATCCATAATCAGTTTTATTTGCAAACTAAAAGAGATAAGCTGGGCCATGAAATTTTGGGAAGGAAATAGGGTGACTTTACACTTAGTAAAAGTCCTTCCCAATAATATTATTGTTTTTAACTAAATTTACCACAAACTAATTACCGAATTGAAAATCCTGTTTCTTGCTAATCGGGTTCCTTATCCGCCCTATAGGGGCGACAAACTGAAAATATATAATCTCGCTAAAAGGCTAAAGGCGAATCATGAAATCCATTTGCTCACTTTTGCCCAAACCAAAGAAGATTTAACTTACAAGGCCGAACTGGAGAAAATATTTAGTGTTGTCAACCTGGTTTATCTGCCTAAATGGAAGTCAGCCATTAAATGTCTGTCTGGGGCAATAAGTACAACACCTTTTCAGGTGTTGTATTTCCAGTCCTCAAGGCTTAGGCATGAGCTTGATGAAATGTTGGAGCTACATAGATATGATGCAGTGCATGTTCAACATTTGCGCATGTCGCCCTATATGGCTAATTATAAAGAAGTACCAAGGATTCTAGACTTACCAGATGCTTTCTCTCTCTATTGGGAGCGACGCAGAATGGTGAATAAGGGTGTATTTGCAACCATATTTGAAAAGATTGAGCAAAAGAGGGTTTTAGCAAGTGAGGCTGTATTGAAGGAGTATAATTTATCCCTTGTATGCTCAAATGAAGATCTTGATTACCTGGAAATAATGCACCATTCAGGAAACCTAAGGTTATTACCTAATGGGGTAGATAGAGTAACTTTTGCACCCCGGAATCATGATTATTCACATAATGAGACTATACTCTTTACCGGTAATATGGATTATGCCCCAAACGTGG
Organism: uncultured Bacteroidota bacterium; assembly: GCA_903912435.1. Taxonomy (GTDB): domain Bacteria; phylum Bacteroidota; class Bacteroidia; order Chitinophagales; family Chitinophagaceae; genus Nemorincola. The sequence goes on from CAIWHI010001032.1 coordinate 1,353, forward strand.
ATGCTGTTATTCATTTTGCTGAAAATATTTTCCCAATAGTAAGGGCTCAATTTCCTAAAGCCAAATTTGTAATTGCCGGTCAAAGGCCGGTAAAAAAGGTGCTGGCTCTTGCCAACGAAAATGTAATTGTGACAGGGTTTATTAATAATCTTGCCGATGCATATGATAGTGCCAGTGTATTAGTGGCACCATTAAGATTTGGAGCAGGTACCCAAAACAAAGTATTGGAAGCCATGTCTATGGGGATACCTGTTGTATGTACTCAAATAGGATTCAATGGATTGGGCACAAAAAGTGGTGAAGCGGCAATTATGCAACGTGAACCTGAGGCATTTGCCAATAGTGTGATTGATGTGCTGGCTAGTGAGGATTTGAGACGCAAATTGGGTACAGGCGGAATAAAACTTATTAAGGAGCGTTTTGACTGGGATATTATTGCAGATACTCTTGAAGGGTATTTCAAAGAATGTAGTACTCGCAGATTTAGTTAAATTCTTTCACATTATTTTATTATCCAATAACAAAAATCAGGGCTTACCGGCACTTGTATTAAGTGTAAGGAAGAAGGTAGTGCCAATTTTTTCCTCGCTTTCTACCCATATGTCGCCGTGATTTTTGACAACGAATTCTTTGCAAAGTTTAAGTGCAATACCATTGCCTTTCTCGTTTTCAGAGCCATTTATAGAGGCTACAAACTGGTCGAATATTTTTGTGATTCTATCCTTGCTAATACCGCAACCATAGTCTTTAATAGCAAATGTGACTCTATTGGGCCTACTATTAGGCAATTGGCTCAGTTCTATTACCCCAAAACGGTTTGAATATTTAACAGCGTTAGACAACAGATTTCTAAATACAAACTCTATTTCGTTGGGGTCGGCATAAATATTTGTTTCAGGTGGTATAGAATTCAGAATGGTTATTGATTTATTTTCTATTGAAATCTTAAGCAGGCTAATTTCATTGTTGATGATTTTATTTACTATTATCAGAGATGGGTTGAATGCCTCGCCATCTATCTGGGTTTTACCCCAGTTCAATAAATTGTTCAATGTGCGGAAACTTGCATTGGTGCTAATTTCCATCATTTCCAGGATCTTTTGTAATTGTTCTTTGGGTAGGAATTCATTGCGGCATATTTCTATCAGGGAGGGTAGATTGCCAATGGGGCCTTTAAGGTCATGACCAATAATAGAGAATAATTTATTCCTGTCAATATTTAATTCTTCCAGTTCATGTTCGCGTTTAGTCAATAGTTTATTCAGCTTTCTTGTTTTTCTGTAGAGTACTATTACGAATATAGATATGCCTGTGGAAAGCAAGAGGCCAACCAGAATTAAGTTTTTCCTGTTTTTTAATGTTTGCCGGGATTCTTCTAATTTTTGTATTTGAGCTTTTAATTTATCCTGCTCAAAAACCTCAGCCTGACTGGCAAGAGCACGAGATTTATTAATATTAAATATACTGTCATAAATTGCTTTAGATTGTTCAAAAACTTCCATTGCCGCTTCGTAATTTTTTTCAGATTTATAAATCTCCATCATGCCATTTAAAGCCTCGGTTTGTAAAGGGAGGTTTTTAATTTCTCTGGATATTTTTAAAGCTTCCTGTAGCATTTCCAAAGCTTTTCGTTTGTCACTTTCGGAATAAGTCATGGCTATACCTATAATTATCCTTGAAAGCTCCTCAGGTAATTTGCTTTGTTTAGCCATTTCTAGTGATTGATTGAAATAGACCATGGCTTTTTCATTGTCGTGGTATTTAGCAACCATAATATTGCCCATATTATTGAGCGATAATAAGCAGGAACTTTTATCGCTATCAATTTTACACAGGTCGAGTGCTAATTGGAAATAGTACAAGGCACTATCCAGGTTATTTGTTTTTGCATAAACAGTGCCCAGGTTATTATAAAAGTAAGAAAGGTCATTTTTGTGCTTTTTTAGCTTTATAAGTTTTATTCCCTTGCGGTAAAAGTCAATGGCAATATCATAGTTTCTATTTAGGTCATTGGTAAGTCCTAATTTTAAGTAGGTTGCGGAAATGCCATCAGAATCATGAATGTATTCGAAAATGCTTAATGCCTTATAAAAATGGTTCGTGGCATCAACCAAATTGCTCAGGCGGCCATCTATTACACCAAGTAAGTTATTGGTAAAAGCTATACCTCGCTTATTGTTTATGCTTGTATATATAGATAAGGCATCTTCTGCACATTTATTAGCAAGGTCATGCAACCCTTGGGATGAATAGGTTGTTGATAAATAATATTCCATATTAGCAAGGCCTTCATCATATTTATGAATGGTGAAATATTCGCGACCTTGCTTAAGGTAGAATAATCCTGAATCGGGATTGGTAAATCTATATTGTTTGTATATTTTTTCGTAAAATACATTTTTGGCTGAATCAGACTGAGTCTGGCTAAGTGATTTAATTAAGTCACCTATGTTCTCCTGAGCAAAAATTAAGTTATTACTAAATAACATGAAGAATATCAACCATGATGCATGGACCAAAAATATTCTTAATCTTGACCTATATTTCATTATTTGAAAATTATGAAGGGTTCATCTTTTGAAAAATCTTTACACGGAACCCAACCCATAAAAAGCATTAGTAATAATTTATGATTATTAGTCAATTCATTTTTATAGAGGAAAATGAATTGATCAATAATTTTAGGGCAAAGTACTTCAATAAATCCCGATTTCTTATGAAATAACCAGCCGGTTCAGTAATAGTTTCAGATAATTTTATTGGTAATCAATAAAGGTATAGAAGCCCATAATTTAAGGTGCCTGGCTATTATCGTTCAGGTATATTAGACACTTTCTAAGAGGTTTATAAGTTTATCCATTTTAATGGGTTTGGAAATAAATTCTTTAACAAGGTCATTGTTATTCGCACAGTTTATGTCTTTTTCTGATATTGATGAAGAATACATATAGATTTTGCTCTGTTTTCCCAGTTGTGTATGTATGGCTTTATACTCAATCATAAATTGCCATCCATCCATTACCGGCATATTAATATCCAGGAGTATTATATCGGGTAATACAGAATCATTTTTTTCGTTCCTTTTGAGAAAGTCAATCGCCATTAATCCATTCTCCATTTCAGTTGTTGATACAGATGAATTAGCATGGTTAATTAATAGGTTGGTTAACTGGGTAGTAAATCTGTCGTCATCAACAATCATTATATTTATCATAGGGGTGTGTTATTGTTTTAATTCTACAAAAAATGTACTTCCTTCTCCCGGTGTGCTTTCTACCCATATTTTACCATTCATTGCATCTATTTGGGTTTTGGTCATGAATAATCCAAATCCTTTAGAGTTTGGGTGACGATGGAAAATTTTGCCTATTTTAAATAGGTTGTCTTTATGCTTGTTCAAATCAATACCCAATCCATTATCAGATATTGATAATCGTATGGCACCATCTAGTTTAATAGTGTTGATGGTTATTGATAGTTGTTTGTCTGGATTTCTATATTTTATGGCATTGCTTATTAGGTTTTGTAAAATGCTAACAAAATATTTAGATGGGAAGGAAATAGTTGGTGTTTCGGAAACTTCAATATTGACAAGGGCGTTGTATTTAGCAATTTCCATCTCATAACTGTTCATTATGCTTTTTACACAGCTTAGTACGTTGTTTTTATCAAATTGTATATCAAAGTCGTTTTTTACTTTAATGGTTTCGATTAGTTCATTGAAAATGCCGTTCACATTATTAATAAGTGGTTGAAGTTTTGATAGGTAGAGATTTTTCTCAACTTCAGTTTTGGCTATTTCTATAAATTCAATTAGCATTGAAATATTAACAAGTGGACCACGGAGATTATGTGATACTATATTGCAAAAGTCGTTTAGCTGCATGTTTTGGATAGATAGCTGGTTTAACAACTGAGCTTGTTTATCCTCCATTTCTTTGCGATCGTTGATATTCAGTCCGAATCCAATTACCATTTCCAGGTCATTATTTTCATCATAAACCGGGAATAATCTTCTTAAACTTGTATGAAGTCTTCCATCCTTATCTATTACAGTATCTTCCCATCTTTTTTCCTTGCCGGAGGCTTTAAGTTCCAAAAATTCATTTCTCCTTAACTCAGCTAAACTTGTATCTCTACCTCTATAGGCACAATAATCAAAATCGTCCTTGCCTATTATATATTCACGGTATTCTTTTACACTAATAGCTCCGGGATTAACAAATTGGTATTTGTGGTCCTTATCAAAAACCACTATATCGGCCGGTATTTTATTGAGTATGTTTTCATAAAAGGCTTTTTGTTTGGCCAGAGTGATTTCATTAATCTTATTGGTATGGATGTCTTTAATGAAATTGATGAAAAATAGTTTACTCTTTATTTTTGTAGGAGCCACACCTATTTCAATATAAAATTCTTCTCCATTTTTTCTTTTAGCAATAATTTCAAAGTTTTGGTTGAATTGAGTGTCGTCTCCTGCTGAATAATACATCATTTTGAGCCGATAGGCTCTTTG
>CAIWHI010001033.1 GCA_903912435.1 uncultured Bacteroidota bacterium
AACTATCAAATCTGGATTTTGAGAGTCAAGATTTATAACATGATAATGATACTACAGTAGTCGAAAAACAAAATCAGTGGGTTTTTGACTTTCAATTTTTAAAAAAATCCTATTATTTTCAAGCTGAGATCAGATAGATTATTTTGCTAGCTTAAAATATTGCTGATGAGCATTCACAAAAGGCGGACTAAGTGGAAATCTTTCAATGGTATAATCGCGTGGCAGTAAAATAACTTTTGAAGCCCATTGATCTCTTATGTCTTCCAGAGGCACGTCTAGTTCCTCTACAATAGTTGCTCTGTGTGCTTGGGTTTCGATTTCTTTCCAGAGATCCCTCAAGTCAGAAACGCCAAGATTATTGATCGAAATATCCAACCATTTCAGTTGTTCAGATCGCAATAAAGGGATAAGCTCTTTTGCGCCTTCCAGAGTCAAACGATTATTAGAAAGGTTAAGGATCTGCAAATGAGGTTTAAAATTGTATGATTCGATCATGCTCGCGAGCGCTGGAATATCTTCATCCGTGATTTGATTGTCAGATAAATTAAGAATAAATCTTTCTCCAGATTTTGGAGATGGCACGCGCTGAAGAGTATGTCCCACTTTTTCTCCGAGATTCCACATACCTATTTTTTGATTTTGCAAATCAATTATTATAGGTTCCGTCATATTTTTATTTTAGGTCGAGCTTTTTTATCATATAATACTAGCAGCCAAACACTTCGTGTGAGCTGGTTATTAAGAGCAGCAGAAGAATAGTTTTCGAAAAATCTCAAACTGCTAGTGTTGTGTAGTCATGATGTGTGTCTGTCTGCATATTAAAATAATAGATCACTTAAGAGAAGTTAATATTCACGCTTAACCCTTAATGCTTCGTATGCGCTTTGCGCGTAAATATATTATATATCAGTGCTTCGCGTAATAAATGCTTCGCGTAATAAATGCTTCGCGTAGGGACAGCTTTTTTTTAATCAGATTATGTGGAGTAGTAGTAGTGTACATAAAAATACTAAAAGCACAAATTATTTCGACTACGCCGACTGTACTTCCAAGGTTGGAAAGAATATTATTGATTTTATAAGTATGCTATAAAGCATAAAGCAAAGTTTCTTTTAGATATTCGCTGGTGCGTTGCCCTAACCGGCGGATGTCCTAAGATAGTAATAAATATTTCTCAAACAATCAACTAATAAACTTTATTATGCTTATTTTCTTCTCCTTTTCTGCCGCTACCATTATGGTCGTTTGCATATTATCTTTTGAGTTCATTAAAGCATCACCATGCAGTTTTCTCCATCATGATGAAGCTGCTATTGAAACCACCGCTGCGGAAGCAACCAAATTGATCAACCAATCTACCGTTAGTTAAATTTTTTTAAAATTATAAAATAGCTTTCTTCGCGCTTTTGTTGTTGAGGTCAGGAAGCGCAATGAAGATATTCCAATTTTCCTTTATGGAGAAACTCGCACATCAAGACATATGCCAAATGATATTTTGCGTGAGTTGCATG
>CAIWHI010001034.1 GCA_903912435.1 uncultured Bacteroidota bacterium
AACTCTACCTCAAGCGTTACACCATCTTCTAAATTTAAATGCGTTATCACTTTTTCCACCTTTCTAATATGATCCAAGAGTTAGCTACCTTAACTGCATTAATTTTACCAGTCAAGCAAAGTTTTCTTATCCATCTAGTTGACTTGCCCATCTGCACTGCAATTTCCTCAACGCTGTATAAATGTTCACTCATAAATTAATTCATCCTCTGCCAATCCGTCTACAAAATCTTCAAAATTGCTAGTATCTTCCATACGATTAATAAGCATTGTGCCATTCCCTATAGGGAAATTATCGTATAAATAATCAATAAACCGATCCTCATACTTATCATACATTGCATCATAGTCTAGCTGTTTTTGCTGATCCATTACTTGCGCTTGAAACATTGCCTGGCACATATTATTTCCTTTTTAAAAATTTCTAGCAAATTCACCATGGTATTTATTTCTTGCTTCATTTATAACTAATTCTGCAAGTTCTAAATTTTCAAATAAACCTAAATAAATTCTTTTTCCATTAAATCTTATTCTTGCACTCCATTTTTGAGCTACTTTATGCCAACAAACACCTTTAATTCCAGAAGTATTATTTTTACTTATTTTTTGATTATATTGATTTTGTGTATTAGTAGACAATCTTAAATTATCAATTTTATTGTCAATAGAATTTCCATTAATATGATCAATCATGTCATTAGGAAAACTTCCATAAACATACAACCAAGCTAATCTATGCGCTCCATAATATTTTTTGTTTATTCCTATATACAAATAACCAGTATGATGCAATGCTCCAGCAACAGAACCAGCTTTTATTTTGTTATTAATTCTAGGTAATAGCCAAGTAAAAATTCCTGTTTTTTCATCATAACTTAATAAAGATTTTAATTCTTTTTGTGTAATCATAATTACTCCCAATCAAAATACTTAGCTATTAATTCAAAGATTACAAAGATTGCACAAACTACTGCACCACCTAAAACTAAAATTGCGATATTATCTAACATTTCATTCTCCTTAAAATTTAGTCTTGCCGTTTTGTGTTAACCCGATACGATCATTAACACGATCAAAACATACTGTAGGTGTTGCCTTTGCTATCTTGTAAACTAGACTGTTAATATAGCGTTCGTTGATTAAACGTATGGCTTCTTTAAGTTCTGCTGCATCGTTATCAGCTTTAAGTTCTGCTGTAAGGTCTGCTAAGATTTGTTCTGTTTTCATTTTGCATCTCCTGTGTTGATGTAGTCATTTTATACCGATAGCGGAACGTGTCAAGCATTAATTGAATTTATTTTTAAATGAATATAGGATAGATCGATAAATAAAATTAATTGTACATTGAATTAAAAATGTGAGTTAATAGATTTAAGTTAATTAATAAAACGATTGACTTATATTGTGTTTTGTGGTAGACTGTTTTTAATTGGATTGATAACCCAATACACTAAAAGGCGTATCTAATGTTTCAACTAAACAATTTTAGTTCTTATTCAATAGCGGAGTCGGTAACTATCCGTTTGCGTCCTTGCGTGGTTTTTACTTGTTGGTCTTATCAACCAGCCCGCTACTGAATAGGAATTAATATGCACAGAGGTTATATCTTAGTATGGAGGAAAATTCAAGACTCTGGGTTAATGCAAATGCCCAATACTCTTGCAGTATTCTTACATATATTATTTTCAGCTACCCATAAAGATATTAAAGTCGGTTCACCTCATGGTGTTATCGAGCTTAAGCGTGGCCAATATATTTCTGGTCGGAAAAAGCTTGCTGAACATCTTGAGCAGACAGAGCAAAATATTCGCACTTCTTTAAAAAATTTAGAAAAACTAAAAATTCTAACCATCAATTCAACCAGCAAATATAGTATATATACTATTGTAAATTATAGCATTTATCAAAATATTGAAAGTAAGCTAACCAAGCATCTAACCAACAGCCAACCAACAGATAACCAACAGCTAACCACTAAACAAACACAATATACACAAAATACACAAATACCAATACCTGATTGGATTGATGCTGATAAGTTTTATGATTTTTATAATCATAGAATATCTATAAAAAAACCAATGACTGAAGAAGCCCTTATTATGGCATTTAATAAATTAAAAAAAATAAAAGATAAGGGACATAACATCAATGATGTTATTGATGAATCTATTATCAATGGCTGGAGTGGCTTATTTGAGCCAAAAGGTAAACCTGTAGAACAAAAAACTAGCTACATTCCAAAGGGGAATTTAATATGATTGAAAATTTATTAAGCAGACTTTCTAAAGTAAAGCGCAGTGGCAATAATCAATGGATGGCTTGTTGTCCGGCTCATGCTGATAAAACGCCTAGCTTATCTATTAAGGATGTGGGGGATGGTCGTATATTGCTTAATTGTTTAGCTGGATGTGGCACAGAAGATGTATTAGATTCTATTGGTATGTCGTTTGAAGATATTATGTCGCCTAAAGCAATTGAGCATAGAGTTGCACCTGTTAAGCAAAGAGTATATGCTTCAGATGCACTTAAGGTAATTCAGCTTGAATCTCGCATAGTTATTATGGCGGCTTAT
>CAIWHI010001035.1 GCA_903912435.1 uncultured Bacteroidota bacterium
CATTTCAATACACCTATTCCCAAAGCACCTTCCTGCCCATCAACTCAGAAGACCATCTTTTGCTGGACAGGTTTGAAACACGGTCGGGCAGGTTGAGCGATACAATAGCACTTGGCGACCAGGCCGAAACAAGAAGGAATGCAGTGAGATTTTTAGAGGCCCTCAAAAACAGGGAACTAAGGAACCAACAAAATAGTGATACCGGCAACCATACCGGAACACCAGCAAATGGTTCGATATTGAGCCAAATAGACCTCTATAATCTGGAACAAATGCTCTCTGAAAATGGGGAGTGGTCGCAACCTAGTAAAACAGGAAAACTGATTAATTATACATCAGAAGGGGTGAATCCTGATGGAGCCATTGATTCTAAACACCCAATATTCAATGTATTGTATAAGAAGCAGTACGATATGGTGCATGTAAATGCTGATGGGCTATATCTGGTGGTAAATCCGGTATCGGATAATATTATCATGCAGCAACATAATACTGGTGTGCCGGTTGGGAATTCGGTTAAGAGCATGCGCTTATTCTCAAGCCGTGGAGCAGAAATAAGGGGATATATATCTAAGAAAGTAGGATTCTATACTTCTATTACCGATAACCAGGAGCAATATCCCTACTTCTTGAATAATTATGTAGCTAAGCAACACCAGTCTATTCCAGGTGCTGATTATTTTTTGCAGCCATCGAGCCCAACAGCTAACTATGACTATATGCAGGCTATAGGGTATATCAATTTTGAAGCCATTAAAAACCATGTAAATATCACTTTGGGTAATGGCAAGCATTTTATTGGTGATGGTATCAGCAGCTTATTCCTTACCGATAATTCATCCAGCATGCCTTATATGCAGATCCAGACTAGAATCTGGAAATTGAATTATGAATGCCTTTACTTGGAGCTGACTCCACAATATGATAAGGCATTAGGTGATGGATTGGTAAACCATAAATTCTCTACAATTCATTATTTGAGCTGGAATACCAACCGTTGGCTCAATCTGGGTTTCTTTGAAGCGGAAGTTTTTGACCGCCCTAATGTATATGAGGCATCTTACCTCAACCCCATAATATTTTCAACTGCGGTAAATAGGTTTAATGGGGAGGGTGATAAATCGATACTGGGCATGAGTGCCAAAGTATTGGCTGCAAAACACCATCAGTTTTATGGACAGCTGATGTTTAATGAGTTTAGGGCTAAGGAGCTTTTTGGCAGTAAGAACTGGTATGGTAATAAATGGGGTGTACAAATGGGTGGTAAATACTTTGATGCATTCGGTATCCGTAACCTCGATTTGCAGGGCGAACTGGATGTCGTAAGGCCATATACCTATTCAGCAAAAGATACCCTTGCCAACTATACCAATTATAACCAACCTATGGCCGACCCTCTGGGTTGCGGGTTTATCAAAGCTATGGGCATTATCAGGTACCAACCAAGGAAGAATTTATATCTGAGTGCCAAGGCTACCTATTATGTACAAGGGGTAGATACCGGTGGGGTAAATTTCGGTAACAATATCTTTAATACTTATAGGTCGGCTGAAAACATATATGGTGTGAAAATGATTAATGGGATACGTTCTAACTGTGCGATGGTGAACCTGAATATTTCCTACCAGGTGCGTAGGAACCTGTTTGTAGATTTAGGTGGTACCTATCGTAAATATACTGCAGGTGCAGGCATAGATAATAATGGCTATACCACTACAGGCCAAATTGATGGATCGCTTACCTCACAGTATTTTTACCTGGGTGTAAGAATTAATGCAGCAAGAAGGGATTACGATTTATTTTAGGGGTAAGGTGAAGATGAGTTAATTAGAAATAAAGGTCTTACCTTACAAATACATCATCTAAATTTGTTGTTTACCTACAAGCTTTGGTTGATTATCTCCAAAATCTGTCTTTCTACTTAAGTCTTTCTACTTTCTACTTATAAAAAAATGGTTCCAACAATATCACTATCCCAATTGGCCAATGAAATAACGGATACGCTCGATGAGCGGTTTGAAGGCCATACATTCTGGATAAAGGCAGAGGTAAGCGATGTGAAGAAATATACATCTACCCGACGTTGTTACCTGAAATTCATTGAGCGTGAAAACAAGAATACTGTTGCAGAATTGCGTGGGGTATTCTGGAGTAATTCTTATGGGCAGATAGAGGCTTTTGAAAAACATACCAAACAGGTATTTGCAGATGGTATTGAGATTACCTGCAATGTACTGGTAAGGTTCCATCCTAAATACGGGCTTAACCTTGATGTGCTGCAAATAGATGTAGCCTACACCCTGGGTACCCAGGAGATGGAGCGGCAGCAAACCCTGGAGCGCCTGGTAAAGGAAAACCCCAAGACTGTAAGTCTGGTGGATGGCAGGTACCGTACCTATAACAATACCTTACCCTTACCCCTGGTTATCCAAAACATAGCCCTGATAACAGCACCCAATAGTGATGGCCAGCGTGACCTGAAACAGGAATTGACAAATAACCGACATGGCTATGCCTTTAAGGTTACGGAGTTCCTTACCCAGATACAGGGTGATATGGCACACAAAATGATACTTGAGCAGCTGTTGCTGGTGGCACAACACCCCGGCCCGTTTGATGCTGTGGCAATAGTGAGGGGTGGTGGTTCCCAAACTGATTTTAAACCATTTGAGGATTATGATTTGTCAAGGCTTGTAGCGGCGTTCCCTGTACCCATTTTCACAGGTATAGGCCACGACCGCAATACCAGCATTGTAGATATGATGGCGCGCGAGCAAAAAACACCTACCAAGGTGGCGGCCAATATTATTGACCATAATTTTGAGTTCGAAAACCAGATAGCCTATTATAGAGACCAGATACAGAAAAAGGCTGATAAGATGGTGGAACGTGCCTGGAACAATATCGCCTCAATGAAGCGGCTGGTGAAAATGGCCAGCCCTACGGCTATCCTTAATAAGGGTTTTGCTATTGTAACCCTGAATGGCCGGATAATGGTGGATCCATCGCAGATTAGTGAAAATGATGTGATTGAAACCCACTTGATGAATGAAACCCTAACTAGTACTGTAACCAAAAAGACTAAGAACAATGCAGGAGATGAGCTATAATGAAGCCTACAAGGCCCTTGAAAAACTGGTGGCCCAAATAGAAGATGATACCATAAAGCTGGACGAGCTTGCCGATAAGGTAAAGGCAGCCAATGAGCTAATAGGCTACTGCGAACAAAAGCTACGTAGTATAGAAGGTGATGTTAAGGCATAGGTTGGGTAGGTTGGTGCTTTACCTACCCAATCCGGCTTTATATACTTTCAGGCACCTATCGCGGGCTACTGCATGGTCTATTATTGGTCGAGGGTAGGTAAGTTGTTCGTAGCCAGGTACCCAATGCCTGATGTATTTGAGGTCGGCATCAAATTTTTGGGTCTGTAAATAAGGGTTAAAAATCCTGAAGTAGGGGGCAGCATCACAGCCACATCCAGCAGCCCATTGCCAGCCACCATTATTTGCCGATAGGTCGAAATCAAGAAGTTTTTCGGCAAAATAGGCTTCTCCCCATCTCCAGTCTATTAGCAGGTGTTTGGTAAGGAAACTTGCTACTATCATACGCACCCTGTTGTGCATATATCCGGTTTGGTTCAGCTCGTGCATCCCTGCATCTACTATTGGGTAGCCTGTTCGGCCTTCGCACCATGCTTTAAATTCGGCCTCGTTATTTCGCCAAACAATATTATCATATTCCTTTTTGAAACTGCCATTTACTACATGGGGGAAATGCCATAGAATCATCATGTAAAATTCACGCCAAATCAATTCATTGAGGTAGGTGCCATTCAGCCTGTATGCGGCTGTGGCGAGTTGGCGAATGCTTACTGTTCCAAACCTTAGATGCACACTAAGCCGTGTAGTACCTATTATAGCCGGGAAATCACGGGTTTTGTCGTAATTGGCAGCAATGGATTCAATAAGTACCGGTGCAACTGTTCCCGGATCTATAGGTTTAAAGCCAATATCTGCCATTGAAGGGATATGGGGAGCCTGGTATTTCAAAAATTGCCCAAAATATTTTTCACAAGGGCAGGGCTTTAAATAGAAATCATTTAGCTTTTCCTTCCATTTGCGGCTATAAGGGGTAAAGACAGTATAGGGTTCGCCATTGTCTTTTAGTACTTCATTCTTTTCAAAAATTACCTGGTCTTTATAAGTATTAAACTGTATGCCGTTTTGTTGGAAATAATTGGCCATTTCCAGGTCACGTTTATGGGCATAGGGCTCATAATCGTGATTGGTAAATACCTGGCTAATAGAGTATTGTTGTGTTAATAATTTAAAACATTCCAGTGGTGTGCCATGCAATACGGTAAGTCCACTGCCCATTGCCACAAGTTGCTGGTGGATGCCTGCCAATGCATTATGTATGAATTGTACCCGCTTATCCTTCTTATCGTTAAGACTATCCAATATTTGCGTGTCGAAGATAAATATGGGTAAAACAGGTTTTACCGAGCGTAAAGCATGATACAGCCCTGCATTATCATTAAGCCTTAAATCTCTACGGAACCAGAAAACACTAATTTGTTGCAACATATTGTAACTTGTGAATGATATGTAGTATTTTGTGGTAAACTTATCTATACTTATCTAGTTCAGGAATATGATTTATTAATACAGCTATGTAAATAATTTTTTGGCCCAAAAAGAGCAATTATGAAATTCGCTACAATGGTTTTTATGGCTTTTGCATGCCTCGCAGCAGGATGTAATAACCCTAAGGAGAAGGTGACCAAAGCGCCCGAACCACCCAAAGATACCAGTACTAAACAAGTAATTGCCGCCCCACCTCCAAAATTAACTCCTGATGTAGCAAAAGAGTTGGCAAAACTGAGCCACTACATGAAAACAAGGGAAACACCTATGCAGCACCTGGTGGTTCCTGCCAAGGAAAATGTAGTCCTCAAGGGCTCTCATGGCACCCTGATACATGTAGACCCTACCGATTTTGTAATGCAGGATGGCCAGCCTGTAGTAGGCGATATAAACGTAGACCTGAAAGAAATGACCACCAAAGAAGAGCTCCTGACCAACTATATGCAAACAGTATCTGATGGTAAGCCATTGGAGTCGGGCGGGGCATATTATATCAATATGACCTGTGCAGGGGAGCAGATAAAGTTTAAAATGGGCCATAGCCTCAAGATTCAGTTTCCTAAATTGAGCTCAAAGGATATGTCGGTTTTTTATGGTAAAAAGGACAGTAGCGGAACTATTAACTGGGTAGGTGGTACCCAGAAATTTACCGTTACTGCCAAAATGGGCGAAGATGGCACTGCGAAAAAGGATACAGCGAATATGCTCAAAAACCTGAAATCAGGAACAATGAGTGCGTCTAAATTCAGAAAAGGGGCAGGCCGTGATACTGCCGGCATTAGTAGAAACCTTAGAAAGGGGAAAAACAAGTCGGATTCAGTTATGACGACTGTGTACGATGAATTGGCTATCCAGAGTTTCGGGTATATCAACTGCGACCGTTTCCTGGGCCAGGAAAATTTAACCAACCTCACCTATGGTATTGACCCCAAGGACAGCATTATTTGTGCCGAGGTGTTTTTGGCATTTACTGATATCAATAGTGTAATGACTGATGTGTATGAGTTTAATGAAAGAAACTTTTTCCCCAATATCCCTGTAGGCACAAAGGCTGTTATGATTGCTTTGGCTTTTAAGAATGGCAGGGTGTACACTTCAAAAACTGAGGTAACAATAGATAAATCGAAGAGGGTTTGCCTATCCCTAAAGCTCACCCAGGATAAGGATTTGCAATTATTGTTTAAGCTGAAACCGGTGGCTTAGTTTAGTAGATAGTATTTAGTAGATAGTTGTATCATGGTTTATGGGTTTTGTCTTTACTTTTGATTAATAAATTGAGCAAAAACAGATATTGTGTAAGATTTATTGAACATTATAAGTCAAATCTTGTTTTTGTAGTTCACCACACATCCCTCTATTTTAATTGATGATTATCTCTAAAGCGTCGTTTTAGAGAAATGGTACAACGTCGTTTTAGAGAAATGGTACAACGTCGTTTTAGAGAAATGGTACAGCATCATTTAAGAGAAATAGTACAGCACCATTTAAGTGAAATGGTACAGCATCATTTAAGAAAAATGGTACAACATAATTTAAGAAAAATGGTACAACATCATTTAAGAAATTTGGTACAAAGTTGTAACTTTGTGGTATGGCTACACCGGCAGAGAAATTGGCAGAATCGTTAGAGCAATTAAAAGAATTGCAGGATAGGGGTATGGTGGCCATTCCTGCTACTTCACTTTCCCGAACTTACAGGGAGCGTCTTCTGGGGCGAGGATTTATAAAAGAGGTTTTTAAAGGTTGGTTTATTATTTCATCACCCGAAGAAAGCCTGGGTGATAGCACTTCATGGTATAGCTCCTATTGGTTGTTTTGCCAGCAATACCTCGATTATATTTATAAAGAAAATTGGTGTCTTTCGCCAGAGCAATCTTTATTATTGTATGCAGGTAATTGGACAGTACCCAATCAATTAGTAGTAAGGTCGCCTGAGGCAAATAATAATAAATCAGACTTGCTTTTTAATACATCCCTTTTCAGCCTAAGGCTGCAGTTAAGTAATGATATTACTAAATTAGATGGGATGAGGGTATACACCCTGCCCGCAGCATTAATCAATTGTTCAGCTAATACTTTTCAGCAAAACCCTACCGATGCAAGAACGGCACTATCAATGGTCAGGGATTCGTCAGACATACTTAAAATATTGCTCGATGGTGGGAAATCGGTGGTGGCAGGCAGGCTTGCTGGTGCATTTAGAAATGTAAACCTACCCAGGATAGCTGATGATATATTGAAAACCATGCAAAGTGCCGATTACGATGTAAGGGAATCAGACCCTTTCCTTACGGCAAGTCATGTCTTATTATCCAACAGGGAGCGCTCCCCATATGGAAACAGGATACGATTGATTTGGAATGAATGGAGAACAAAGGTTATTAATTGTTTTCCTGCTGCACCAAGCTTACCCGCTGATAAAGAACTCTACCTTAAAAGTATAGAAGACATCTATGTAACGGATGCTTACCACTCACTATCTATTGAAAAGTATAAGGTTACCCCTGAGATGATTGAAAAGGTGAAAAGTGGTAAATGGAATTTTATAGCCAATGAAGATGACCGCA
>CAIWHI010001036.1 GCA_903912435.1 uncultured Bacteroidota bacterium
CCATTTCCTATACCAAATATCCTGTTGGCTTGTATGTGGTACAATGCACTACCGAAAGCGGTAAGGTATACTATCGTAAAATGATTGTGATGAAGTAGGTTCCTTTAGAATAATCCATCAAGCCGCCTCAAATTTATTTTGGGGCGGCTTTTTTTATGAGGGTAAATCACACCAATTTATTTTGTAAAAAAATATTTGGACAAATAAATAAAACTACTAAATTTGTAGCCAAATAGCTACATAATGAATTTGAGGAGAGATGTTTTTCAGGCAATAGCAGATCCTACACGGCGGGCAATACTATTATTGGTAGCATCGCAATCTATGACCGCAGGAGCCATTGCTGCCAACTTTACCACCGCAAGACCTACCATATCCAAACACCTCCTGGTACTTACTGAATGTGAATTATTGAACCAGGAACATAATGGCAGGGAAATTTATTACCATATAAATGCTAAAAGCATGAAAGAAGTTGCTGACTTTATAGAACCCTTCCGCCAAATGTGGGAAGAGCGATTTGATAAACTGGAAACAATTATGAAAAAATATAAAAACGCAGAATAAATGGAACTGAAAACTAAAGTCAATGCCCTTGATGGCCAACAAGACCTGGTAATTACCCGCGAGTTTGATTTACCTGTAGCATTACTTTTTAGGGCTTATGTAGAAGCCGATATAGTTGAGCAATGGATGGGAACCAAAGTAATAAAACTGGAAAGTAAAAAACAAGGAGCTTACCAATTTGAAACTCCTGATAATAAAGGTAATGTCATTAGCTTTAGCGGTGTTATTCATGATTTACAACCCAACCGGAAAATATCCAGAACATTTGAAATGGAAAACAAGCCTTATGGTGTTCAACTGGAGGTGTTGGAATTTCAAAAACTAAGTGAGGACAAAAGCAAACTGGTAATGCATGTGATTTATGAATCAGTAAACCAAAGAGACCAGATACTTAAACTACCCTTTGCCCAGGGTATCAATTGGGCCCACAACCGCATACAAGACATCCTGAATAAATTAAAATAAAACGCACTTAGAATGATCATAAAGAACCCCAAAACTGACTTTTTCTTCAATAAAGATTCCAAATGGAAGTCAGAATATGAAAAATTGAGGGCAATGGTATTGGACACAAATTTGGCTGAAGAGTTGAAATGGGGTTGTCCTTGCTATACCTACCAGGATACTAATGTGGTACTCATACATGGATTCAAGGAATATTGCGCACTCCTATTTATGAAGGGAGCCTTAATAAATGATACTAGTGGTATTTTGATTCAGCAAACCGAAAATGTACAATCAGCCCGGCAGATAAGGTTCACTAATTTACAGGAAATATTAGAACTGGAAACAGTAGTTAAGTCCTATATTTTTGAAGCTATTGCGATTGAAAAGGCTGGACTGAAAGTGGAATTAAAAAAGACTGAAGAATATAAGGTGCCTGAGGAATTCCAAATAAAACTAGATGAAAACAATGACCTAAAAAGGGCTTTTGAAG
>CAIWHI010001037.1 GCA_903912435.1 uncultured Bacteroidota bacterium
AACTGGCCTATTTCCGCGAAACTGAACTGTCCTTTTGCATCCGGGCCATTATTCAACTGAAGCATATTTCGGGGATATTGCGGAGAGTACCCCAATGACAGTGAGTAGTTAAACCGATCATTGTTCATGGCAGTGTTCATCAGCTTCTGCCGTTGGTTGGAATCGGGGAGCATATCCAATGTCAGGATATCGGGATACAAATCGTTATTATAATCAGCAATATCGACTCCCATGGAAAAACGGGATGTATGACGGATGTATTTATTGAGGCTTTCGGTGAAAGTGCCATTCCTGTTATTAATATACAGCACGTCATCAAAACTAAAATCATTTGTAATATATATATCCGGCCACCCATCCTGGTTTATATCGCTTATACAAATACCAAGCCCATAGCCTTTTTCGGTTATACCAGCCAAATCAGATATATTTGTAAAATGTCCGTTATCATTACGGTAAAGCCTGGCACATTCAGGTGCACGGATCTTACCGTCCTTAGGCATCGGATAATTCGGGTTCGTTTTATCCTGGGTATGGTTAATCATAATCAGGTCAAGATCGCCATCCCTATCAAAATCGAAGAAGCAAGCCTGAGTTGTATAACTTGTATCGGCCAACCCGAATTTTTCAGCCTCCTCCTCAAATATTGGGATGCCATGAGGTTTGATTCCCTTGTTAATGAATAACTGATGTTTTCGCCTTTTAGAATCCTTATATCCTGCGTAGGAGATGTAGAGATCTTGCAAACCATCATTATTCACATCGGCAACAGCAACACCTGTTGCCCAATTTGTTGTCGCCAAACCAGCCTTATCGGTTACGTCTTCAAATTTGAAATTTCCCTTATTTAAATAAAGCTTCCCGGAAACCTGGTTACCTGTAAAATAAAGGTCTGTAAGCCCGTCGTTATTAAAATCCGCAGCCGCGACTCCTCCTCCATTGTAGAAATAGTTATACTCCATCGAATTCATATCATAATCAGGTACAAGTGTATTTTGAAATTTGACGCCTGTTAGTTCAGCCGGAATGGATTCGAAGAGTGGCTTGGAAGAATGAAGGTTGATATTTTTATCAGTATTAGGTGTGCAGGAGACCAATAAGATTATACAAATGAGGTAAACCAGGATTGGGATAGTGGAATAGTGTTTAGATTTCATCTTCATATATTTTGACTTACTATGGCTATATTTATCTTATTTATAGAATCTTATAGGAAAATACTATTACTATTACTTTAAAATGTTTGCTGTTAAAGTGAAAAGCTAAATGATAAGTTGTAATGATAACACTGTCATTTCAATACACCAAAGCGGCTGCATCAAAAGGAAAAAATTTACACGCTGAGTTCTCAAAGTGAAAACGCAAAGAAGCGCAAAGCATTATATATCTATACATTAACTCTGCAAAACTCTGCGCTCCTTCTCTTCGTTTCTCCGCGGTAAAAAACTTTTCATACAACTTAGTCACATCATCTTTTCAAACACCTTTCAACAACAATTAAATGATTTTACCCAAAAAATTATCTTCTGTTCCCTTCCGGTACGAACAAGGAGGGAAGATAAATCTCTTCCCCCCTTTTCACTAAACTAACATCTATGTTGAAAAAATCTACTAATATCCAGGATTCTGACCAAGATTTTGATTTTGATCCCTTTCAGATTGCGGAACCGGGAACAAACTCCAGGCATTATTCCAGGTTACTCCATAAGTTTGCAAGTGAGCGGCTGCTGTTCCGGTTCTTGTAAAGTGAAACCAGATATTAGGTTCAAAATTGAGTTCTGATCTTCTTTCTTTCATCAGAGCCGTCATAAATGTTGCCGCGTCACTCGAAGGTGTCAGGCTGGGTAGTTTGGCACGATTCCTAACCAGGTTTAACTGATCGTACGCCTGATTTGTTTTACCTTCCATAAAAAGTATTTCAGAATAATTGAGTAGAAACTCTGCATAACGCATTAAAGGTACATCATTCTGAAACAGATAAGATGTTCCTGTCGGCTCAGGTCCCAACCAGTATTTAGTAGAAAAACAGGAAGTAGAGAACGTAGCATCATGTGCAAGTAAAAGAGTGTCCGACATTAATTCTCCTTTGTATTTTTGACCCGGAGTTAGAATCAGATTGGCACGGCGATCGTCTCCTGCCTCAAAGGAGTCGGCAAGTTTACGGTTTCCAGACATCTCACCCCAGCCGGCTGCAGGTGCCCATTCGCTACCAATATTTCTTGGAGACGTATATTCAGGAAGAACATTTCCGGCCTCATGACCGCTCCAATTGATTTTACCGTCAACCACATCCTGGAATTGCACTTCAAATATTGATTCAACGTTATTTTGGGTTTTTAGGGAAAATACGGATCTCACATTAGGCATCAGTCTGTAAGTTCCAAGAGCAATCAGGCTGTTTGATGCTGTTTCCGCATTTGGCCAATCTTTTTTGTACATATAGGCATTTGCCAGGTATGCTAAAGCAGTTCCTTTTGTTGCACGTCCAAGGTTTGCCGATCCCCATTGTGCAATAGTAGGTATTTTTGCAGCCGAATTGGTCAAATCAACAATTACCTGGTTCCAAATAGAGTCAGCTGATGTGCTTTTCATAAAATTCTGAGCTGCATCATATGGCTTAAGGATAAGTGGAACAGCACCATAGGCCCTTGCAAGATTAAAATAAGCAAATCCTCTCATAAATAGTGCTTCACCCTCCAGCCTGGTCTTGTCTGCGGCTGGAATAGTGGCAGTTTCCAATTTTGCCAGTACTTGATTTGCTTTGGCATTAATGCTGAAGAAAGTTGTCCAGAACGCTGTAATCTGACCATTTGTGGCAGACATATACTGGTTAAGCGGCTTAGGA
>CAIWHI010001038.1 GCA_903912435.1 uncultured Bacteroidota bacterium
ACAAACTCTTCAGCAGGTCTTGGGTCTTTGCTGCCTGGCTGTACTATTGCATTAGTAGAATGGGCAATGGTTTCTACAAAAGTTACCTCAGGTTTTTTGGCGGCTGGTTTTTGTAATTCCAATACTGTACCTGTTACAGGTTCCTCATTAGGGTTCAACTGGTTGAGCTGCATCAGTTTTTTCAACTGCATACCCTCTGCCTGCGAAGCCATAAGTATTGTTTCGCCATCGTTTATAGTATGGGTTTCGTTGAGACCATAGGTTAGTTTTTTCTCCAGATAGATATACATGGTGAATGGGGCCGGACCATCGGGCAGGTCATTCATTTCGAGCAACCTGGGGTAGCGCAGGTGGTACTTTACTGCATATGGCAATAGCATTTCGCCCTTGTTTACGTATACGGCCTTCATACCATTAATTTCTACAATTTTACTACTGTCCACAGCACTATTGATATCCCATGAAACTGTTGTATCTTGTGCTTCCACAGGTTCTTCTACCACATAGCTTGTAGTTTTTACCTGTTCTTCATCGTTATTAGCTTTTTTGCGTTTAGCAGGGGCAGGGTTATCGTTGTCAGTTACGGTATTATCTTCAGCAGGTGCTGCTTTCTTTGCCTTTTCCTTTACAGGGGTGTTATTTTCGGCTATTGGTTCTTGCTTGCCTATATCGGGATTACCTGTAGGGTATTTATTCAGTAAAGAACTATCTAGCGCAGCATAGGTATATTCCTGTAGCTTATAATCTTCAATAATCTTCACCAATTGCTGTGCATACTGTGGATTTGTGGCATAACCACATTTCTTAAGCCCAACCGCCCATGCTGCATAGTCGGTAACCGACAAACCGAATAAAGGCGAATATCGTGGGTTTCTTTTCAGGTGGTCGGAATGGTCTCTGTAAGAATCAGCAGCACTTGGGTATTTTCTGAAACACTCGTTTTTTTGTTCATCATCGTGGGTAATAGACTCGCCCACCCAATTAGGGCCGCACTTTACACCAAAGTGGTTATTGGCCTGTTGCATCAGGTCGCTTGTCCCGGCCATGGTTTCAAGCACTCCCTGTCCCAGTGTGATGCAGGCAGGCACCCCGGTTAGCTTTTGGTCGGCAATGGCCAACATGTAATACTGCTTAATGTACTTTCTCACCTTGTCGGCATAGCTTTCCTGTGCTTTTGCTGATATATTACAAAGCAGAAGTAGAGCTAATAAGCTGATGTAAATTCTCTTCATTGAAACTGGTGTTAAGTAATTAAACAATTAGCAACATAAAGCCGGAAAATGGACGGTTTTATATTTGTAGAATAATTATAAATAAATTTTATGCAAAAGTACGAATGCAATGTGGTATAAGTCAAATATATAGCTGTAAAAATGGAGGTTATTAACAGGTTATGCACGTGTGTTTTTAGTGCACACCTGGTCTGACATACAAATATTCCTTAAAATAAATGAGCTATTGAGTACTTCAATATTATGAAGCATTAATTTGAATTATTTTTGCACCATGCGTGATTTCAGGCCGGCGGGATTTCAGGAACTACCAGTTGTGGTGAAGAACCTCCTCATTATAAATGGATTAGTGTTTTTGCTAGACAATGTTTTGCAGTCAAAGGGCATTGCTTTGGATAATTACCTTGCATTACACTACTGGGGTTCACCAATGTTTAAGTGGTGGCAATTGATTACACATATGTTTATGCACGGTAGCTTCGGCCATATCTTGTCTAATATGTTTGCACTATGGATGTTTGGCCGCATACTGGAGAATATGTGGGGGCCACAGCGCTTTTTCATATTCTATATGGTCTGTGGATTAGGGGCTGCCCTTTGCCATATGAGTGTACTCACATTTGAGTTTACCCGTTATAGCAGTGCATTTTTGGAGTACCAGTCACATCCCGGTTTTGTAGAGTTCATGCAATTTATCAAGAAATTTGGTGTTGGTATTAATCAGGAAGGTATTAATTATTGGCAATCCAACAGGTCGGACCCAGGTGCGGTACAGGCATCTATAAATGCCCTCAATAACCAT
>CAIWHI010001039.1 GCA_903912435.1 uncultured Bacteroidota bacterium
GCATTTCCTAATAAGATTATCAACATCCACCCTGCCCTACTGCCTAAATATGGGGGAAAGGGCATGTATGGCCACCATGTGCATGAGGCTGTGGTAGCTGCTGGTGAAACGGAATCGGGCATTACCATACACTATGTAAACGAGCATTACGACGAAGGCAATATCATAGTTCAGGCACATTGTGCAGTAACAGAAACTGATACACCTGATTGCCTGGCGGCTAAAATCCATAAACTAGAGCATTTTTATTTCCCAAAAACTATTGAATTTCTGTTGGGCAATATGTAGTGGACATTTATTCTATATCAATTAGAAACCCGAAGGGTTGATATTATTATAGAAGAACATCATGAATTTTCACAAAACCCCGAAGAAGTGATATTATTTCATATTATATACACAAAAAATATCACCCCTCCGGGGTTTACACTCGTTTTATCCATTTTCTACAATAATATCAACCCTTCGGATTTTAAAAATTCAAGGGATTTACCCTTAATAATATGGATTCTTAAGATTTACTGGCAATTTTTTTGTTAATAGGGATGGTTTTTAGATACACAATTAACCCATATTCATATCTTTGGTTTTAAACCATGTACCCAAAGGTATGTTGTATACATCCCGAACCATATCAGTGAAAATAAACAATATTGAATACCTCATTGCTTATAATAAGCAGGTGGTGATTCCCAATATTGTATATGTAATAAGCGTGAAACACCCCATTCCCGGACTGGAAAATGGCAGTTTCCGCTTTATATGGCTATCTGCTACTAGTTATTCTTATTTGGATAGTGATGTAATTTCAGACGGCGAAATAGCATTAAGAAACCACATTGCCGATACGGTGCTGGAAGATGAAAGCAGGGAAGATTGGCATTAAGTGTTTTATCCCCCCGTATACTTGAAAATTTCTTTCTGATCAAAAATTGAAAATCATGTTGCAATTACCTACTCCCTTTTTGGGCGAAGTTACAGCCCTTACCATTACTACTCCCGACCTGCAAGTATCCCTAAAATACTATCAGGCCTTGGGCTTCACGGAATTATGCAGGGCTGAGTGGCCTTTCCCATGGATACAGATCAGTGACGGGGTTTTGCTCATTATGCTTAGGAAAGACACCAAGCCGTATCTGGCACTTACCTATTACGTAAAAAATGTAGAAAAAGTAGCCAAAGAACTGGAGGGAAAGGGAATTACTTTTGCAACAAAACCCAAACCAAAAGACCCGGTTAAAAGATATCTATTCCTATCTCCCGATGGGCTGAACATAAGCCTTGTGGGTATGATTGATGGTTTTAAACAACCCGCAGGACCAGGCATGCTCACCATGCCCCAGGCGGATTATTTCAACCCGGAGAAATATGTGAACAAAACTTGTGGGATGTTTGGTGAATTGGCACATCCGGTTGTGGATTTGTATAAATCAATTGCTTTTTGGGAATTATTGGGCTTTAAATCACTTTCCAGGCATGAATCACCCTATCCATGGGCTATACTCAGTGATGGATTGAGCATAGTGGGGCTACACCAGACTACCAATTTCGCCTACCCTGCCATCACCTATTTTGCTGCAGACATGGCTGGTAAGGTAGCCAAACTCAAAAGCAATGGTTTGACAGGTTTTACTGAAGAAAGCAATGGCAATCTAAACCTCAC